>NZ_JBRIKK010000018.1:0-57730 GCF_052976705.1 Staphylococcus sp. MSU001 | reverse complement strand
CATATATAAAACTTGTATAACATAGTCAAATACCTGAGACAATGATAATCAATGTCTCAGGTATTTTTTAGCAGTATTTTACCAACTTATACAGTGTAGAGCCATTGTCTTTATATAAAATTAAAGTAATACATCAACACTCTATGATTATAGATATTAAAAAATTGAGATTAAAACGTATTAATAAACGCTTTAACCTCAATTACAACTTTTAACAAATTCAATTGTTGTGGTAGTTTTCTCAATAATTATGCCATTTCAAAAATAGTGTCAAAAGAATTCGTCGTGTACTGTCATGCATTTATTTCGCTACAAGACAAATACATGATATGTACATAAAGGATATTAACAAACTTGAAACGACTTATGATACTATAGCTACAATTCATATCGTAAGTTAATGTTTCAACTATTATTTACATTCCACTTACGATAATATTTAAACTTATTTTCTACTTATTTTTTTAATTCCTATACCTGTAAAGCCATAAATTATTGCAATGAAGGCACATAAGTAACATGGGATTGCCCATATAAAGAACTGATCAACTGAAACATTAAGTTGTTGTGCATAATATATACCAGATGTGCCCCATGGAATGAGTGGCAATACCATTGTACTTGAATCTTCAAGTGTACGCGATAACACTGCCTTTGAGACATTCATCTTTTCGAACATATCTTTCATAAGTACGCCTACCATAATAATAACTATTGAAGCAACTCCTGCTGCAAATACTAGCATAATACTACAAACTACAGTTATTAATACTAGTGTTCCAACTGACTTTACTCCTTTAGCTATTGTCTCTAAAATTACGTCTAAACAACCTGCCTTTTCAACAATACCAGCAAAAGCATAACCACAAAATATAGTTACAATGATTTGAGTCATGCTCATTATACCACCCTGCTCTATCAACGTTTTGGCATTATCTGAAATATGAGACTGGTGTAGCATCGTATGATTAAATCCATCAAAACAAGCTTTAAAACCATCTTTCATATTAAATTGATGATTAAATGTTCCAATAACCAATGCACTAATACTAGAGATAAGCATTGACGGTACTGTAGAGATTCTAAATATTAAACATAAAATGATGATAATAAGTGGGATCCACACCCAAAAATTCAAGTTATAAATTGTTGATAATTCTTTTAATAGATTTTGAATTTGTTTTGTATTTGCATCTCCCTTAAATTGTAATCCAACAATAAACCATATAGCCAACCCTATTATAGATGCAGGGATTGTTGTCCACATCATCGATTTAATATGAGCAAAAATATTAACTTTAGTTACGAGAGCTGCCAAATTTGTAGTATCAGATAATGGAGACATTTTATCACCAAAAACAGCCCCTGCAATAATGGCACCAGCAGCCATACCTGCTGGCACACCTAATTGATTAGCAATTGATATGAGTGCAATGCCTGCTGTTGATGCTGATCCCCAAGCTGTTCCTGTAGCAATTGAAGTCATTGCACTGATTATAAATGCAGATACTAATAAATAACTTGGGTTTAAAAATTTAAGTCCATAGTAAATTAACGCTGGAACTGTTCCAGAATACATCCAACTTCCTACAATGATTCCAACAGCTAAAATAATAAAGAGGGCTGGCATCGCCGTGCTCAATCGATGAGTAATCCCTTCTTCTAAATCCTTCCATTTTAACCCCACTCTATGTGCAATCAATGCTGCATAAGCTGAAGAAATTAATAATAGTACTTGTATCGGAACATCAAAGAAAACAAAACCGATTACCACAACGACAACCATAACTAAAATAGTTGAAATAGATTCTAAAAATGTAGGATATCTATACTTTTGAGTCATACTTTTGCTCCCTTCAGTATGATTTGAAACAAAACCTCTTTTCTTAAATTTTAATTGCTAAACATTACTCTAATCCTAATTTATCTAAGCCTAATTCCTCGATAGTGAGGCCTTCTTCAAAGAAATCGCGTTCAAGAATTGTTGAAGCTATCATAATAACAGCATCGATATTAGGTGTCGGGACATCAATGACACGTCCTAAACTAGACCATAGTACTAATCCATATGCAATATCTTCAGTTAAATAACGATTTTCAACATGATTCGGTCCTGGAATTTGAGAAAACACAGGGCTAGTATTAAAAAGACGATTTAACGGTTCATCCTCATCTTTACGTTCCAAATAACCTCTTTGAATCCTTGATTCTTTGGCAGTCGATAATTCAAAACCTAATTTTCTCCCTAAATTTAAACGTTCTATCTCAATAGCATGTAATAATCTCACAGTATGCTTTGTTATGCCTTCTTTATATAAAGAAAACTCATCTGAGTAATCAATACGTCCAACGTTCAATAATGTTGGTCCAGGATGTACTTCTGGGTTACCATTTTCAAGATTCGTTTTAAGTAAACTTTCTTCTTTCACAAGATAATCGTAAATTTTAGATACCTTTTCATAACTTTCATTTAACTCACTACGATCAAATGTTGAAAAGAACACACGGCGAACATTTAAAGATAAATCTACTTTAGCATTGTTAAAATCAACACGTGTACCATATGTTAATGTATTTGCTTCTGCAAAATGTGGATGTACATCAATATGACGATCTTCTAATACATTCATAAATCGTATTGAGCCCATTGAAGCAGCAATGTTAAAGAAAATGAGATGGTCGTTCGTCACAAATTTTGACATCACTTTAGCATAATATTCAATGAATGATGAAGGAATAATAACTTGGACGATGTCTGCACCATCTAAAACGTACTCCATATCATCACTAATATCAGTAAACTCTACAAACTTCTCTTCTCCCTCATTATTAAAATCAAAACCACCTTTTTCTAGGGCCGCATCAAATTTACTAATAGATTCATTACGACAATATAATCGTACATCATGCCCTTTATCTACCATATCCACTGCAGCAGTTACTGCACCATTACCTGAACCTACAATAGCTATTTTCATTTTTTTACCTCTTTTCACTAATTTTTATGATTATACTACAATAAGTCACTATAATATTTTGTATTCTTACCATAAAAAAGGAGTGGTTCTCAATTCAAACATAATCTGATTGAACGATGTGCCTCTCCACATGTATGTAATGATTAAAATATGTACTAGAACTGCATTATAATATGAAATTTTATCGTTTACTTTACTATTATATATAACGCTTAAAATTTTATTAATAACAACAGTACTATATAACCAAATTATCTATATTTCAAACTACTTCGTCAATCGATATAAAGACCAAATTTAACATTTAATAAATAATTAATTATTGATACAATTATAGTTATATTAAGTAAATTTTTTACAAATGGAGGCAAAACCTATTATGGACAAAGAAACGAATTACAATGAATTAGAATCTAAGAATGTGTCTAATCAAGCTTCAACAGACAATTTATCGAATGACAATACAATACACCACCAATCAACTATTCAAAATGAGGAAAGTCAAGATAATCGTTTAATGGCAATGTTAATTTATTTATTAAGTTTATTTACTGGTATCATTGGTCCTTTGATTATTTGGTTACTCAAACGTAAAGAGTCTCGACTTGTTGATGTATCTGGGAAAACGTATCTGAACTATTTTATTTCTTATACTATCTATTCAACAGTAGGCGTGATATGTATGTTTATGATTGTTCCTTTAATGAATATAAGTGAAAGTTTAGCCATCTTATTATTAATTTTGCTGCTGGTGGTAGTCTTCATCTTATTGGCATTGTTAATAATGTCATTTGTGTGTACAATTATTGCTTGCGTAAAATATATGTCTGGCAAAACTTACACTATCCCACTCACGATACCGTTTATAAAATAAGTTACATTATTACAGAATCATTGTAATAAAACACTTGAAATTATTTACATTATGACCCTTCAAATCTTGATTTGAAGCACATTAACAATATAAATTGAGTTCGTAATCTTGGTTATCTTTTATTACATAGATAATCAAGGTTTTTTTATTTTGTTTACGAATAAGTAACAATCCCCATATTTTCAATTAAATCTGTTAAAGTATTCAGTGTTGTTAAGAACAACTACATGTACACATGAATGAGTAAACATGTTAATAACTTTTTAAATCAATTTGCAGTACATCTAATAAATAATACAATTTTTGGAGGCGTTAAATATTATGAAAAAAATCAAAACAATCTCGACATTGGTAGCTGGACTTGGTATAGCATTCCTAGGTCACACAACACATGCAGATGCGGCTGAAAATAATAATCAACAACAAAGTACATATAACTATAGTACAACTGATGTATCATTTTCTAAATCAGGAAATTTATATACTTCTGGCCAATGTACTTGGTATGTTTACGATAAAACTGGTGGAAAAATCGGATCAACATGGGGGAATGCAAATAGCTGGGCAACTGCAGCTCAAGCAGCAGGATTCACTGTAAATAATACACCTGAAGAAGGTGCAATTATGCAATCATCTGAAGGTGCTTTCGGACACGTTGCTTTCGTTGAAAGTGTCAATAATGATGGTTCAATTACTGTATCAGAAATGAACTATGATGGTGGTCCATTCGCTATAAGCACACGAACAATCTCTGCCAATGAAGCAAGTTCATATAATTACATCCACCTAAACTAATCAGTATTTAAACTAATAAAATTGCTCCAATCTATTCTTATGTAAGAATAGATTGGATTTTTTATTTAATAGGAATGTTTGTGAGAAGCCATTGCCTCGAAGTTACTAATTTGAGAAAATGGTTCTATTACTTTAATAGGAGGAATAAAAGAATGCAATGGCTTAAAGTTATATTAGCCGGTTTTATTGAAATCATCTGGGTCACCGGACTTGATCAAGCGCATTCATTGTTTACATGGATATTCACCCTCTTTTTTATTGCTTTAAGCTTTTTTCTAGTCATTGATGCTTCGAAGCACTTACCAGTTGGTACAGTATATGCATTTTTTGTTGGAATCGGTGCTGTTGGTACAGTGTTAGTTGATATGATTTTCTTCAACCAACCATTTACTTTCACTAAAATATTTTTAATAATGACCCTTATTTTAGGAATAATAGGATTAAAACTTACAACTGATGCAACGAAAGAAGGGAGATAAAAAGTATGGCTTGGTTATTTCTAATGATAGCCGGAAGTTTTGAAATTTTGGGTGTTGTTCTTTTAAACGAGCTATCACGTACAAAGAATAAAATTTATGTCATTTTTTTAGGATTAGCATTTATATTAAGCTTTAGTACGTTAAAATTTGCAATGGTATCTATTCCTATGGGGACTGCCTACGCTATATGGACAGGAATTGGTACAGCTGGTGGTACATTGATTGGAATGATTTTTTATGGAGAGTCTACACGTATAAGTAGAATTTTATGTATTTTATTAATCATCATTTCAGTTGTTGGATTACGTTTAATAAGTTATTAATATCAATCATTAAGGTTTAATGATTGTTTGCGCTTTCTTATTTTACTATACTATTCATAAAAGAAGGAGTGATGGTTATGACAAAAGTTTATATTGCAGGCGCAATACCTGAAGTGGGACTTAACTTATTGAAAGAACATTTTGAGGTAGACATGTATGATGGCGAGGGGCTTATTGATAAAGAAACCTTAAAAAAAGGGGTAGAACATGCAGATGCATTAGTAAGTTTACTATCAACTTCTGTTGATAAAGATATTATTGATAGTGCTAATAACCTTAAAATTATAGCGAATTATGGTGCAGGTTTTAATAATATTGATGTCGAATATGCAAGACAACAAAATATAGATGTTACAAATACACCACACGCTTCGACAAATGCTACTGCTGATTTAACAATCGGCTTAATTTTATCAGTAGCGCGTAGAATTGTAGAAGGAGATCATTTATCCAGAACAACAGGTTTTGATGGTTGGGCACCCTTATTCTTCCGAGGTAGAGAGGTATCAGGAAAAACTATTGGTATTATAGGTTTAGGTGAAATTGGAGGTGCAGTGGCTAAACGCGCACGTGCATTTGATATGGATGTACTTTACACTGGTCCTCATCGTAAAGAGGAAAAAGAGCGAGATATCGGTGCGAAATATGTAGATTTAGATACTTTACTTAAAAATGCAGATTTTATTACAATCAATGCGGCATATAATCCATCACTGCATCATATGATTGATACTGAACAATTTAAGAAAATGAAATCTACTGCCTATCTAATTAATGCAGGACGTGGTCCAATAGTAAATGAACATGCTTTAGTTGAAGCACTTGATAATAAAGCTATTGAAGGTGCTGCATTGGATGTATATGAATTTGAGCCAGAAATTACCGATGCATTAAAATCATTTAAAAACGTTGTGCTTACACCTCACATTGGTAATGCAACATTTGAAGCTAGAGATATGATGGCTAAAATTGTTGCGAATGATACAATAAAAAAATTAAATGGTGACGAACCTCAGTTTATTGTCAATTAACTGATGCATTCAACAACATAAACACAAAAAGAGCTATGAAGATATTGAGTTGAGTCTCTATCTTCATAGCTCTTTATTTATTAAAATTACTGCATTTTTAATATTTAACTTTATCATTTAACAATATATGTCATCATATATTACTTTTCTTTGGATTTGTATAAAAATTTTGTTTGAGCTGATGCCAAAGCATTTGGTATCAATTTCATCGCGGTATTTCTAAGTTTAACAGTTAATTTATGATGCTTTTGAGCCATTTTACCTATCTTTTTCGAACGTCTAATCACTTTTGCGGTATGTTTAACTCTAAGTTTATCGTAACGCTCAATCGCTTTATTAAAATCATATTTTTCTAAACAATTAACTAATACAATTGCATCTTCCATAGCTTGACTAGCACCTTGTCCCATATTAGGCGTAGTGGCATGCGCAGCATCGCCCATTAAAATAGTACGTCCATAAACGAATGTCTTCAGCGGTTTTAAATCATATATGTCATGAAGTAATATACCTGTTTCACTTTGCTTTTCTAACACTTTTCTCACTTCATCTGGAAAGTGATTAAAATATGCTTGAAGATGGGGTTTTCCAAAAGATTGATATTTTGGATCTCCTTCTTTAGCATGAACAGAAATAAACCAATAAGCACGTTGATTAATTAATGGGACTATACCTACTCGCCCTTTAACACCCCAATATTCATTCGCAACATGTTGGTCATTAAATTGTACATCTTCAACCATTCCTCTAAAACATGTGTAACCATTGTAACGAATTTTAGTTCGCGCACCTACAGACTCTCTTACTACAGAATGTATCCCATCAGCACCAATACACAAATCAAATGATTCACTTTCCTGTTTGATAAAATGTAGGGTAACCTTACAACTCGTTTGTTCAATTTTAGTAACTTTAAAGCCTGTGTGAATAGATGATTCTTTGACATATGACTGTATGATTTCAATTAAAGTTTGTCTAGATAATGCGACATTTAGGGAATGAGTCTTCAACTTAGCGCTCATTAATGGGGTGCCTTGCTCATCATAAATATTCATTGCAGTAAGATTTTGACCAGCATTTTTAATGCCTTTAGCAAGGTCATGATGCCCTAATTTTTTTAAAACATTATCTCCTATCCCAATACCAGCGCTCAATTCGTTTATAGAATTATTTTTTTCAAACACTTTAACTTGATGACCTTGTTCTTCTAATAACGCAGCAGCAGTTAAACCACCTATACCTGCGCCTACTATTGCTATTTTCATGTTTTACACCTCAAATTTATCATTCTTTATTATTTTAGCACACACACACATGTTGAAAAGCAAACCCTTCTATTTTAATTGTCAATTAATACAATTCTCTTGTTAAAAATAATGAATATATCTATTCGTTCTATCGTTAATGCTCAATTTAAATTTTCACTCTATTGAAAAAAATATTTAAATATTCTACATGGATATATGCTTCCGAATATTCTTTTAAAGCTAAAAAACCTGAGACATCTTTTATTGTCCCAAGTTTTTTATCATATAGCTAATCATTGGCAAAGTTAAAACTATTCTGTTTGAAGCTTTTCATATATAAATTGCCCAAATAGAATGAAACACTTAGTTGATTGCTCAATCATTCTCTAATTTTATTTATTTGTAATATTTTTTTCTTATATGATCTTTTTTTATTCCATATTTATCATAGTATTTCTCCATTAAATCAGCTATATTATTAGCCCACTGAATATCACTAGCATATTGATGTTGGCCTGGATTTTGTGGATTCCACCGCATTTGATATAAGTTCAATTGATTATTTTTAAAGTAATGGAATCTCACAAACCACGCGCCGCCCATTATCGCTTTTTCAGGAGTGGTCCACTTCTTCTGTTTAGCAAAACTTTTACCAGTCTTTACAGCATCTTCGTCAAAAGCACCAATACCAAAAAAGTTATAATAGTGATGGTCACCTTCTTTAATTCCATTTGATAAATCTGATTGACCATTTCCTGTCTCAACTAGTGCATGACTAATGAGATATAGGATATTCACTTCATATTTATCTTGGGCTTTAATAAACGTTGATCCCTTATTTTCTAAAATACCTTTTCCTTTTAAAATATGGTTAACTTCCTTCTCTGACATAGGTACTTTTTCTGATATATCCATGTACTTCAAATTGTTATCACTATGTTTTATTTGCATAGCTTTCTCTATATCTTGTTTGGAAGCATATATAAACTTACCATTAACTTCTTTAGTATGGATATTTCCTTCACTTGTTTGAAGTGACACCGCTTCTTTAAATGTATGTTTAACATCATTTTTAAAAAGGTTTGTATCAAATATAAGAAAAAGTATTGCTAAAATAGCGAGTATGCTAATTATGAACAATGTTGTCATACGAAGCCGAGTATTCTTTAACATTTCAACAAACTCCTAAAAATTTTAAGATAATACAAAATAGGCTACTACGATAGCAATCATCACTATAAAGAAAGAGACATTAATTGCAATTTTCATACCTGTACGGTGTCTGAACATAACATTAAAAATAACGAGACTAATTGTTAATGATACAACAAAAAATGCAATAGCTAACATGAGTTTTAGCATAATTAGACAAATGATTCCAATAACTAATAGTACATTAGATGTGATTGCTAGAGCTTTTAATACTTTAGGATTGATATGCGTCACTCCTTCTATGATTTTTAATAACATTATTAATCATACATGATTAGAAGAATAAATGTCGACTCATAATACGTTAAAAAGTTTTTATATCAAATGTACTAGAAATTTAAGGTATAGATGTTAGTTTAAAAGTGTATTAAACCGTAATAGATTTAGTTATTACTAGACATTCCTCTAAGCAGATTTAACATATAAGTCATACTACGATTGAGATCATCATCACGTAAAAATCCAACAAGACTTTTAATTGTTGTTTTGTCACCAGGTTTTGTTAGATTCGCAGCATGTATCCCTCTGTTTAAACGAGATAATAATTCACTTAAATCTTTAACATCTAATTCTCCTAGCAAAAAGACAAGTTGTGCCATATTTGTTAAAACGCCTGAATATATATCTTTATTCAATTCAACGGCAAATTTATTAATGATGACTTGTCTTGCTTTTAAACCACCATTTAATGCATCCAGAATTTTAGCTTCATCTAGTATACCAATTAAACGTATTGCTTTTAAAATACTATCTTTATTTTCTACAATTGCATCGATAACATCATTCAAACTTTCTTGTTTAATTTGCTCATATGATTTTTTTAAACGTTTAATTTCAGTAATTCTCTCTGCCATTATCAATCACTCATCTTTCCTGGGAATACATAATCTGAGCGCTCCCATTTTTTTTGAACTTGAACACTATATTGTGGTTGCCGCTGTTTATTAACTCGGAAATTCGTTGGATTCAATGGAGATTTGCCTCTTTTCTTCACAACTTCCATTCGTGCATGTGTTCGTTTGTAGGAAGGCGTATCTGTATAAGGATCTACGTCACTATTCGTAAGAGCATTAATAGCACCTAAATCTCCATTTTCTAATGCATCATTATTTAATGGAATATATATTTCTTTTCCTTTTACTCTATCAGTAATGTGTGCTAGTAAAGAAGCCTCTCCAGTCTCAGAAATCAATTTAATTTCAGCTCCTTCATGAATGTCACGACTTTGTGCAAGCTCGGGTGAAATTTCAACAAATGCTCGAGGTACTTTATATTTAATCATTTCTGTTTGATACGTCATATTACCTTCATGGAAATGCTCAAGTAATCGACCGTTATTGACATGTAAATCATATACTTCATCTTCTTTAAAATAGTTATCAAAGGTTAATGGATATAATTTAGCTTTCTTATTTTCAAAATTAAACCCATCGATATAAAGTATTGGAGTGTCTTTACCATCTTTATTTACAGGCCATTGTAAACTATTAAAACCTTCTAAACGATCATAACTTACACCTGCATACGATGGTGTTACTCGTGCAATTTCATCCATAATTTCACTTGGATGCTGATACTCCCAATTCGCCCCTAGTCGATTTGCAATAAGTTGAAAAATTTCCCAATCCGGCTTTGAATCTCCAAGCGAATCTAATGCTTTATACAATCTTTGTATGCGTCGCTCCGTATTAGTAAAAGTTCCATCTTTTTCTAGTGAAGGACTTGCTGGTAGAACTACATCTGCAAACGTAGCTGTAAATGTTAAAAACTCATCTTGAACTACCATAAAGTCTAACTTTTCAAAAGCAGCTTGAACAAAATTAATATTAGAATCTACGATACCTGTATCTTCTCCATACAAATACAACGAATGAATATCACCATTATGTATTCCTTCAATCATTTGATGATTATCTCTACCAGGTTTATCATTTAACTTTACTCCATACTCTTTTTCAAATTTAGCACGTATTTTATCATCACTGATAAGTTGGTACCCAGGAAATTGATCTGGCATACTTCCCATGTCACTACATCCTTGAACGTTATTATGACCTCTTAAAGGATATGCTCCAGCACCAGGTTTTCTATAATTACCAGTAATGAGTAATAAATTAGAAATAGCAGTACTTGAATCACTTCCAATATCTTGTTGTGTTATACCCATCGCCCAACATATCGCTACTGAATCAGCTTTTGCTACTTCATGCGCAAATTGTATTAACCGTTCTTTCGGAATTCCTGTTACTTCCTCTGCAAATACCATTGAAAATGGTTCTAGTGATTGGTAATATGTATCAAAGTGATCAACCCACTTTTCTATAAATGATTTATCATGTAAGTTGTTATCAATAATATATTTAGTGACAGCACTTAACCAAGCTAAATCGGTGCCAGGTTTGGGTTGATAAAAAACATCTGCACGTTCTGCCATTTCATGTTTTCTTATATCAAAAACATGTGACTTTTGACCAAATAACTTTTGTGCACGTTTCATTCGTGAAGCAATTACAGGGTGCGCTTCTGCCGTGTTAGTACCTATTAATACAGTCATAGATGCTTTTTCTAAATCAACAATCCCGCCTGCATCTCCACCGATACCTACTGTTCTTACCAATCCTTTGGTCGCTGGTGCTTGACAATAGCGCGAACAATTATCTACATTATTTGTACCAATAACTTGACGAGATAATTTTTGCATTAAATAAGATTCTTCATTAGTTGCTTTGGATGAAGAAATAAATGACAAGCTATCCGCGCCATATTGCTCTTTAATTCTTTCAAAATTGTTAGCAATAACTTGTAGGGCCTCTTCCCATTCAACTTCATGAAACATACCTTCTTTTCTCACTAAAGGTTTCGTTAATCGTTGATCTGAGTTAATGTGTCCCCATGAAAACTTACCTTTTACACATGTTGCTATTTTATTTGCTGGAGAATCATGGGAAGGTTGAACTTTTAATATTTCTCTATCTTTCGTCCATACTTCAAACGAACAACCTACGCCACAATATGTACAAACAGTTTTAGTTTTATTGACACGTTCTTTACGCATTTCTGCTTCAGAATCAGATACAGCTAATAAAGTACCATAGCCAGGTTCTGATTTTTTAATAATATCAATCATAGATGCTAGTGAACCAGGTTCTGTATCTGTGAGATATCCCACATTACCTTCCATATTAACTTCCATCATTGCATTACATGGGCATACAGTCGCACATTGACCACATGAAACACATGATGATTCATTAATTGGGACATCATTATCCCAAATTACTCTTGGATAATCTCTTTCCCAATCTATTCGTATTGTTTCATTAACTTCAACATCTTGACATGCTTCAACACAACGTCCGCATAAAATACATTGATTTGGATCATATCTATAAAAAGGGCCATAATCTTTTTCATATGGTTTTCTCTTATACTCATAAGTTTGATGTTGTATTCCCCACTTATCCATCGCATTATGTATTTCACAATCGCCATTATTATAATCACAAACTGTACAATACAACATATGTTTTTCTAAAATACGATCTAATGCTTCTTTTTGGCTAGTTTTTACGTGGTGATTGTATGTATTTACCGTCATTGAGGATTCAATCGATGTTCCACATGCTCGGGCAATATCTCCATTGATTTCTACCATGCATGTATCACATGTTTGAATTGGTCCCATCGATTCGTTATAGCAAATGGCTGGTACAAATGTATTTCTAGAGCGTATAAATTCAAGTAAATTCGTCCCTGCTTCAACAAGATAATCTTTACCATCTAGATTAATTTTTATCTCCTTAGACATATATTTTTCTCCCCCCATTAAATTATTCACTGTTAAACACTTTAGACTTTATAACTTAATTGATTAAATCTACAATTTAACTTTTAGTAGAATTACTTAAATTGTATTACTTTACTCTATAAAAGTTAAGCGTTTACATAATAAATATAATAAAATCAATTTAATTGAAAATGAATATCAATTAAAGAGTGAAATGAATAAATTAATTTCTTTATTTCAAGCCATTTAACATTGAATATCTTAACTTTTTGCTTATAAGACATTGAATTACATAGTGCCTCATTTTATTTAAATATTAGTTAGAAGAAAATGGTATATAATGCAATATATTCCTTAAAAATAAAGCAAAAATGTTTAAAAACTAAAATAAGAATATTTAACTCAGCCATCCTTAATTTGTCAAAAAAACCTAGAACATTTCGTTCTAGGTTTTAAACTCAAGCATTACACTATATGTGATTTTAAAGCTTTTTCTTTTTTATAAATTTAAATTGTCTCTTAGTAATTGTGTATTTTCATTTTTAGATGCATCACTTGGTATGAAATAGTACAAACCGTCATTTTGTATACCACCTTCACCCTCTAACTGATGTCGATTAACTTGGTCATTAGCATCTTTATACTTAGTTCTAATTGTATTGAGATCACCTAATTTTAAATCTGTTTTAACATTTTTCTGGATTTGATTCATTAATGTATTAAAATGAGTGATTGAAGATGCGCTTGTCATCTTATCTGCCATTGCTTCTAAGATAAGTTGCTGACGCTCTTGTCTACCAAAATCGCCTCCTGCACCATCTTCTTTACGACTTCTAATAAAGTCCATGGCAGCATCACCATCTACATGTGTTTTTTCACCTTTAACAAAATGATTAGCACCCATTGTAAATGTACTATTACTTACGACATCTACGCCACCTAATGTATCAATCATGTCATGTAGTCCATCCATGTCAATCGTAGCGTAATGATCGATTGGAACATTCATTAATTTTTCAATTGTTTTAACAGCCATGTTAGGACCGCCATAAGCATAGGCATGGTTAATTTTTTCTTCAGTACCTCGACCTGCAATTTCTGCTTTGGTATCACGTGGAATACTTACTAGCTCAGTTTTCTTTTCTTTCGGATTAATGGAAAGTACCATGATTGTATCACTACGTTCCCCACCGCCTTGTTGTTTTCGCTTTTCATCAGAATCTACGCCAAAGAGTGCAATAGTAAATGGATCACCATTTTTTAAATTTACTTTTCCAGAACGTAGTTCAGAATGATTTCGATTTAAGGGGTTATGTATCTTGTCTCCTGTAATAAATATTTTTGCACTTACATAAATAACTGCAATGATTGCTAATAGAAATAAAATTCCCACTACCCATAGTAGTATTTTCATCGGCAGGCTCATTTTTCTTTTATCTGATCTTTGCATCCCTACCACTCCTATTCAATAATTTTGTTGTTTTATGATACATAGGTCATTATATTATAAATAAATTTATTTGGTATACATCTACAGACCTATTCATTAATTATTTTAAATTTTCTTTAAGAAATCGTATAGCTTAAATGTATAAAATCTCTATAGAGCTAATTTGATATAATTTATAAAAATATACATTAACCATGCTCTATATGATGAATACTCTTTGAATAGGCTTCTCCTTCATTTAAGATACGTATCATATCATCGTAACAACCAGGATTGCTAATGATAAATGGGCCTGCCGTACTAAAATCAAGAGGTTCACCATTTATTTGTGTCATAATCAAACCTAGTTCTCTTGCAAAAAGAAATTGTGCTGAAATATCCCATGGCTTAGGATTCGTGTTAATGTGTGCCCCGAACTGACCTTTTATCACTCGAATAGAATCAAGACCACAAGACCCAATAATTCTAAAATCAAAGGCTGATTGAAATAAAGATTGAATCGTCTCTTCTTTTAACACTTGTGGTTTAAATGAAATAATTGCATCTCTTAAACCTATTCTTTTTGGCAATGTCATTAATTGATTGTTCTCGTAAGCTCCCACACCAGCAATTGCTCTATATAATCTTTGATGTGGATAATCATAAATATATGAAAGTTTAGGTTCCCCATCAATAAAATATCCTATAATGATACAGTAATCTTCTTGTTGTTTCACTAAATTACTTGTTCCATCTATAGGATCCATAATCCAAAGGTGACCCTCGTAAGGTGTTATATCTGAGTTATCTTTCTCTTCAGCTAATAATTGATGTGTGGGATAATGTTCCTGAAGAAAGTTTTGAAAATGATTCTGAATTTGTTTATCAACATTGGTAACTAAATCAAACCTATCTTTTTTTGTTGATGTTTCCATCTTCTCAACCAAACGCGGAATGATATTGTCTAAACCGCGTATCCATTGACATATATATTCATCTAATTTTTTTAAATAAAGTTCTGTCATATTTTCACCTTCATTTCATTATTTCAAAGACTATAGTGTTATCATTTAAATCATTATAGTTATATGTAAAATCTATTGTAAATCATAGAGTCATAAAATCAGAATTTGTATTAATAAATATTAAAAAATCGGCTAGTCAATAACTAGCCGACAAATAGAAAGGAAAGTAAGTAATAAATATTGAAGATGTTTTGATGTAACTTGAACGATTATACAGCTATCTAATATGTAGCTCTACCCCTTTGTCTAATCGCTCCCCCTGTTACAAATATTATATTATCATATTGTTTTTGTTTTTGTAAGCGTTTTCTAAAAGTTTTTTGTATAATTTTACACTATTATAGAGTTAAAACAGACAAAATGTCATCATTGTCGCTTATATGTTATAATAATTGTAATATGTAATGTTTATGGAGGTGACTTTCATTGAATAAATTAGAACGTCAAAATCGAATAATTCAAACTATTCAAAATTCTGACAAAATTACTGCTTCGCAACTTGCAAAACAATTTAAAGTATCTAAGCGAACTATTTTACGTGATATTGATGAATTAGAAGATCAAGGGGTAAAAGTATATGCTCGTCATGGCAAATTAGGCGGTTATCAAATCAAAGATGCACATGCTAAAATCACCTTATCGTTAACTGAACAGCAACTTTCGGCATTATTTTTAACACTAAATGAAAGTCAGTCCTATTCCACTTTACCTTATCAAAATGAAATTCGAGCAATAATCAAGCAATGTTTAAATTTACCTCAAACACGATTACGTAAATTGCTTAAAAAAATGGATTATTATATAAAATTTGAAGATTCTAATCATGTCACATTACCTCATTTATTTTCTGATATTTTAATTTATTGCACGGAGCGCAATGTGATGTTAGTAGATTTAAATGAAGATGGTCAAACTCAAGCTGAAAATGTTATTTTTATAGGTTTAATATGCAAAAATGCCGTTTGGCATGCTGTAGTATTTGAAATCGGTAGAGGTTACACTCGTGAATTATCTATCATGAATATTCAAGATATCTCATATTCTTTTGAAAAAACAATACAAACTCAAGATATCTCAATTGAAAATTATAGACAGTTTTTAGCGCCTTCTGAATGATAAAAATAAAGCCTGGGATAGCCGAAAGGCCCCCAGGCAATTTAGTACACTAGTAGTTGTCTATAGAGTTATAAATGTACATTTATCCATTTTTAAACTTTTATTTTCTTCCCAGTGACAAAACTATACCTCTCTTTAGTCATTTCCCGTTATAACTACTGCTCGGAAATATATTTTCAAATCATTTACTGAATACAACTATAATTGTCCAAATGAATGATATGAAATTATTTAACATATGTAAGCTAATTGATGAAGCTAAGTTTCTATTCGATTTTAAGTAAACATATACTAATGCTATTGCCAGTATTAAATATGCTCCAAATTCAAATGGGGACTTAGCATCACTCACATGTATATATGTAAAAGACAATGCTGATATAACCCCCATCACAATAAAGTTAAACTTTTTACCTAGTTCACCTATTAACAAATGTCTAAATACCAATTCTTCAACAATAGGTCCTACAATTACAATAAGTACAAATGCAAAAGGAATAAATATACCACTTTTAAATAATTCATTAAGTTCAAGTTCATTTTGCGTTTCACTATATTGCAAATATTTAGGTAATAGTTCAATTAATTTGTCATAAACATTAGAAATAATAAAAGATGCACACATGACGATAATTATAAACAACCAATGCTTTTTCAAATAGTCAAAACCACTCTTAACTCTATCTACAAATGAATTGATATGTAAAAAATAAAAAGCTAATATCACTAAAATATATGACATAAATTGTCCTAAAGTTCCAATCATAGTAAGTTGTAATTCATTAATATTTTGAAAAGCTATAGCAGCAATTGTTAAACCTATAAAGCTAAATATAAATATACATAGAAAGCCTATCGCAATTAAACTGAAATCACGCCATACTATATCTTTAAACCTATAACTTTGCCTTTTTTTATCTTTTTTCATCATTGTATCCTTTCCACTCACCAACAATTATTCAATCATATGGGAGGCTTTATGAATTATTTAGAAATTTCACTACATATTGAACAACAACTTGTTAAATTACTCTCTCTGAGTGAAAGTGCGAAATACTATGCACTCATACATCATAACAAATTTGAATCTTTTATAGATGATTTCAACCTTACTGTAAATCAAGAGATGAAATGGGCAATGTCTCATCAATTGTTGTTGAATTCTAATGATACGCTTGTGTCATACTGTCAATTGATTCGAAGGTTAAACGATTCCCCACTTTTAACTTTAAACCAAGGACATATCATTTATTACATTAATACACAACAAACACTCATTCACCGACAGTTACTTAAACATAAACAAGCCCTTTAGTATATTCAAATGTTACTATACTATTATACTATTAATTATATATTAACGTTAAAAATAATTATAAATATCAATCTCTTATAATTAAAACATTAAATTATTTATTCTATTTACTAAATTGTAAACTTGTTGCAATAAGGTTATAATTAGCCATGATTAGGTATCAAGAAGGAGTGTATAAAATGCTTGGTTTCTCAGTCTATCTAGGACAGAATTTAGATCGAGATTATATTTTAAATATGGCTGACTTAGGCTATGATGTAGTTTTTACTTCACTACAGATACCTGAGGAAGACAAGAAAAATCAAATGGCTTATTTGGGAGACTTATGCCAACTATTATCAGCCTATCAAATCACTTATATTATCGATGTAACCCCTTCATTACTTAATCAAACTATTTACAGTTATATGAACCAATTACCTCATGGGGATTTTTATATTCGTATAGATAATCAATTAAATATTGACCTTATCAAAGACATTATCAGTCAAGGCTTCAAATGCTGCCTTAATGCTAGTACGTTAACTGATAGCATGTTAGCGCACATATATCGTACTGATTTTAATAATCAACTTTTATACTGTCATAATTACTATCCTAGACCTGATACTGGTTTATCTATCTCATTTATTGAAGAAAAAAATCAACTCATTAGAAAATACGATGCGCATGCAAAAATTTGTGCTTTTATACCTGGCACGCAGAAAAGAGGTCCCTTATTCAAAGGTCTTCCTACAGTTGAAAAACATCGTTTTGAACACCCTCTTATTGCTGCACAAGACCTTCAATTAAAGGGTATATCTAACATTATAATTAGTGATACGCTATTATCACACATTTATGCGGAACAATTATCTAATATGTGGCTATATCGACACTTTATTTTACACTTAGATCAACTAGACTCCTCATTTACATCACAAGTTTTAAAGATACACACATCAAGATTAGATTCACCTGAACATTTAATTCGGTCCCAATATTCTCGTACAGATAATCAACAGACTGTCCCAATGATAGGATCGGCACATAGAGATCAAGGAGATATCACAATTGATAATCACCTGAATGGTCGTTATGAAGGAGAAATTCAAGTTATAAAAGCTCCTATGCCAGGTCATTCCCACATCAATTGTATTGGTCATGTTTGTGATAAAGATGTTCCATTGTTATCACTGATTCAACCAGGAGATACTTTTAAATTTGTATATACGAAGGAGAATAACAAATGAATCATTTAACTACTGAAACGAGAAATATACAAACAATGCATTTGGATGAAATGAATCTAAAAGATGCATTAAAGACTATGAATCAAGAAGATCAATTTGTACCTAAAGCGATAGAACCTGTTATTCCTAATTTAACAAAAGTGATAGAGAGTGCAATTCAACGCTTTAATAATGGAGGGCGAATTATTTATATTGGTGCTGGTACAAGTGGAAGACTTGGCGTACTAGATGCGGCAGAATGTGTCCCAACTTTTAACGTTTCACCAAATGACATTATTGGGATTATCGCTGGTGGACAAAAAGCTATGACGGTAGCTATTGAAGGTGCAGAAGATGATGCTGAACAAGGTGCACAGGATTTAAAGAACATTCATCTTCAATCCAAAGATATTGTAGTGGGTATTTCTGCTAGTGGACGTACACCATATGTAAAAGGTGCACTAGATTATGCAAATAAATTAAATGCAGAAACAGTCGCACTCTCTTGTAACGTTCACAGTGATATAAGTAAAAATTCAAATCACGTATTAGAAATCAATGTGGGGCCTGAAGTATTAACAGGCTCTACGAGATTAAAATCAGGTACTGCTCAAAAACTAGTTTTAAATATGATTTCTACAATGACAATGATTGGCGTGGGTAAAGTTTATGATAATTTAATGGTTGATTTACGGCCTACAAATCAAAAGTTAATCCATCGTTCTATTCGCATCATTCAAGATGTGTGTGATTTAAATCATCAAGAGGCTATAGAATTATATGAAAAATCAGACCACAATATCAAAATAGCTATCGTAATGCACTTATGTTCCACAACACAACAAGATGCAAGACTTCGTTTAAAACAAAATAATGGAGTGATTAAGCAAGCTATCAACACTTAAGGAGGAGATTCCATGAGTAAAGAAGAACGTCTTGCCAAAGACATTACCCACGCATTAGGCGGTTCTCAAAACATAAGTAATATCATCCATTGTATGACTCGAGTTCGTATTAAAGTACACAATGATGCAAAAGTTAATTATGATGAATTAAAATCTATCAATGGCGTATTAGGCGTTGTTGAAGATGAAAGAATTCAAGTTGTTGTTGGGCCGGGTATTGTTAATAAAGTTGCTAAACATATGGCTGACCAGTCAGGAGCAACTCTAGCTGAAGAGACGACTGAAAATCAAAGTTATAAATCACAAGCAGAAAAACGTGCGTATGAACATAAACAACAATTCCAAAGTCAACGTAAACAAAGTAAATGGAATAAAGTGTTAAAATCTATTGCTAATATCTTTATACCTTTAATACCAGCATTTATAGGTGCAGGATTAATCGGTGGGATTGCAGCAATACTCAGTAACTTGCTTACAGCCGGTTCCATTTCAGGTCAATGGATTGAACAAATTGTGACAGTCTTAAATGTTATTAAAGATGGCATGCTATTTTACTTAGCTATTTTTACTGGTATAAACTCTGCAAAAGTATTTGGTGCTACACCAGGTTTAGGTGGTGTCATCGGGGGTACTACACTACTAACCGGTATCACGGATGACAATCCAATTAAAAATATTTTCACTGGAGAACATCTAGCTGCAGGACAAGGCGGTATTATTGGTGTTATCTTTGCAGTTTGGTTATTAAGCATGGTTGAGAAACGTCTACATAAAATAATACCTAACTCTATTGATATCATCGTAACGCCCACAATAACCTTACTACTTATTGGTTTGTTAACTATATTTATAATCATGCCACTAGCTGGCTTTGTTTCCGATGGACTTGTTTATGTCATTAACTGGATTATTGGAGTAGGAGGTATTTTCAGTGGATTCATTATAGGAGCATTCTTTTTACCTTTAGTCATGCTGGGATTACATCATATCTTCACCCCAATCCATATCGAGTTAATCAATCAAACTGGCTCCACTTACTTGTTACCTATTGCCGCAATGGCTGGTGCTGGACAAGTCGGTGCGGCGATTGCATTGTGGGTGAGATGCGGTAAAAATAAAGAATTACGTAATACGCTCAAAGGTGCCCTTCCTGTAGGGTTCTTAGGTATAGGTGAACCTTTAATTTATGGTGTAACACTGCCGTTAGGTCGCCCTTTCTTCACTGCGTGCATAGGTGGCGGTGTTGGTGGTGCTGTCATTGGTGGTATCGGTCATATTGGTGCGACAGCTGTAGGACCAAGTGGTATTTCATTATTACCATTGATTGCCAATAATATGTATCTCGGTTACATCGTAGGTTTACTAGCTGCTTATGCGGGTGGCTTTATCTTTACTTATTTCTTCGGCACAACTAAAGAAATGAGAAATCCTGAATAAATGGGTGATTTAATTGCCAAACATTTTGTATAAGATTGACAACCAGTATCCCTATTTTACTAAAAACGAGAAAAAAATTGCGCAATTTATTCTCAACTATCCTCATAAAGTTGTTAATATGACTTCTCAAGAAATTGCAAATCAATTAGAAACTAGTTCTACTTCTATCATACGTCTAAGTAAAAAGGTGACACCAGGTGGTTTTAATGAACTTAAAACACGTTTGTCTAAATTTTTACCTAAAGAAGTCACACAATATAATGTTGAGTTAGTTGATAACGAAAGTACAATTTCACTTAAAAACAAATTGCATTCTCGCTCTAAGGCAGCGTTAAGTAATGCTAATGAAACCATTAACGCTGCTATCATCGATGAAATTTGTGATCTAATTAAAAAATCTGAAACTATATTTATTTACGGCTATGGTGCCTCTTTTGTTGTAGCAACAGATTTATATCAAAAATTATCTCGCATCGGTCTAAATATTCAACTAGTGCATGAAACTCATATTTTTACCACTATGTTAGCAACACGTAACTCTAATGATTGTGTTATATTTATATCTAACAATGGTACTCAAAGTGAAATGCAATCTATTGCCAAAGTCATTGCAGATTATCACATTCCCATTGCGACTATTTCAAGCACTTCTGATAATCCAGTTGCAAAGCAATCTAATATTGTTTTAACCTATGGACAAACCGATGAAAATGAGATGCGCATGGGAGCCACAACTTCATTATTTGCACAAATGTTTACTATTGATATATTGTACTATCGATATATTGCGCTAAATTATCAATCATCTTTAGATTTTATTACTCAATCAAAAATCGCGTTAGATAATTACCGTAAACATCTCTCGAATATAGATTTCAAACATTAAAATAATAAAAAGCGATTCTTTATACTTATCCTAGAAAAGATAATGTATGAAAGAATCGCTTTAATTTATACTAACTCTTAAAAATTACTGATTTTAACAATCAATTGTCATTTCATCTTTTATTATATTTATCGTTCCTTTTTGTGATATCTAATAAAATAATAAAGTGTCACAGCTGTTAAAAACACGATACCAATGACAACCGATACCACAGTTTCTTTGTTAAGTAACATACCAACTAATACTAGGAGTAAAAACATGATAGTTAAATAATTGGCAATTGCTCCTCCCGGCATTTTGAAAGGATGATTGTGAACCTTTTCAGGATGTAACCTTCTAAATCTTAGATGACTAAATAAAATCATAAACCAAGGTATCATTCCCGGTAGAATAGAGGCGCTATATACATATACAAAGATACTATCAGCTCCATCAATAATTAATGGAAGTATGACATTTAATAAAGCACCAATTAATATTCCCATAGATACTGCAAATACAGTATAGAAAGGTACGCCATTTTTCATTACTTTAGTAAATACTTTAGGCATTTGTCCTTTTTTTGCCAAAGTATAAATCATTCGACTTGCACTAAAAATACCTGAATTACAACCAGACAATGCTGCCGTTAAGACTACAAAGTTAATTAAACCAGCAGCAAACGTTATTCCCACTTTAGCAAAGGTTGCAACAAAAGGACTACCAATATTACCTAATTGGTTCCAAGGATATACTGATACAATGACAAAAATTGCACCAATATAGAAAATTAAAATTCTCCATATTACTCCGTTGACTGCCTTTACAATATTTTTTTGAGGATTTTTGGTTTCACCTGCTGAAATCCCAATCAATTCAACACCTTGGTATGATCCAATCACAATAGATAAAGCAAAGAAAAATCCAATGAATCCATTTGGCATAAATCCACCATGTGACCATAAGTTAGAAATCCCTATTGGATTCCCTCCATTACCTATACCAAATAAAATTAATCCTAATCCTGCAATAATCATTAATACAATAGTTACAACTTTAATTAAGGCAAACCAAAATTCAAACTCTCCAAACGCTTTTACTGAAACTAGGTTAGCCGCCATCAAAAAGAGAACTGCTATCACTCCTGGTATCCAATTAGGAAGGCTTGGAAACCAGTAGTTCATATATTCTCCTACTGCAATCACTTCACTCATGCCGACGACAACCCATTGAAATACATTGCTCCAAGCAGTCATGTAGCCAGCTGCTGGATGAATATAGTCACTAGCAAACGTCGCAAAAGAACCAGTGGTTGGATTAATATATATCATTTCACCCATGGCTCTCATGATTAAAAATAAAAAAATACCAGCAATTAAATATGCGAGAATAACTGATGGACCTGTCCACTTAATTGTACTTGTTGCTCCCATAAAAAGACCAACACCAATTGTTCCACCAAGAGCAATCATCTGCATCTGACGTGCATTCAATCCCCTTTGCAACTCATTATTTTCCATAACTTGACCCCATCTCTAAATCTAGATTGAATTTTTGATAATCTTATTTCCGTAATTATACTACAAATTGACAAAATTGAAACAATATTTTTACAATTCTGTAAAAGCGCTTACCTATCCTGCTAAGATGTTTTCTTGCTTTTTGAAAACACTCATATTAAAATCTTTTTGATAATAGAGATTATAGAGCAAACGAAATAGTTCAGAACACACTCTTATAGTTGATTTAAAATATTAACAGCTTACCACCTAGCTATATAACACAAAAGATTGTTAAAACTATATACAATGTCATTTCAAATTTAACTTAAATCACTTTACCATTTTACCTATGTCTTTGCTCTTAATAATTATTTAAATATGATATACTTTTTTTAAATAGTAAAGGAGTGCTCATATGAATAAAGCGCTTGTTATACGTGCAATCAAATTTTCTTTAATATTTATGACTGCATTTTTAATTCTTAATTTATTGACTATGAAAGAGGCTTCAATATCGTCTATTATTGTACGAACTGTCATTGCAGCTATTGTTTTCTTTGTCATTTATATCATTGTATTTACAATTTTAAGTTCGTCAGAACGTAAAATTATTTATGGTACAACTTTACCTATTGCGCTTTTTATATGCCTTATATTCGGAGCAATTTTCTTCACTCCGCGTATAGGTATCATTGTCGGACTAATTTTGGGTGTGATTGCTGGTGTCATATGGGAGTTCTTAAATAGAAAAAATGGAGGTCACACATCTTGACTATTATTATCGGACTCATTGTAATTATTTTGTTAATCATTAGTTTACTTCCAAATTATAAAGCAATGGTATTAGCTAAGCAGCAAGGCCAAAGACCTACACGATATACTATTATGGTAGGCATTGACTTATTATTAATTATACTTATATTAGTAACATTAGTATTAAAATTGATTATGTAGGTTCAACAAATTTACTGTTGAATAGACGATAAAAAAGTCTGGGACATTATGATTTATGTACCAGACTTTTTTAGTAAAGACACTCGATGATGGACTTAAACATATGCCACAATCTATCATGGTTTTCAAATCTCATTATTGGTGAACAACTAAGATATTCATACGAATTTTGAGCCTTTCATTTAATAATTTTATTCAAACTAGTATAAATCACTAATGTAGATTTTAGATTTTTTCTATAATATAAATAACAAGTTGATTTTAGTTAAGTTAGCTTAAACATTGTTCTATATCAACTCATACTGTAAGTAGTATTATAATTTGCCTTGAAGTAACAAAAAATAGCAAACCGTAGCGAGAATAAGGTATACAAGAGAGCCAATAATAAACGATCGAAATTGAACATGTAAAGGTGTGCGTTTATTAAATATCGGTCCCAATATGAGATTACCCACTCCTATAATAACTGGACCTGCTATGAAAAATAGGATAATATAGCCCATTTTTAAATACCTCCAATTTATTCTTTAAATAAAAAATTCTTTATATCTTCAAATTCCATATCTTGTCCAACATATTGAACTGTCGAAAAATCTTGATCCTTCGTTATTATATTCGTATTAACGACAACATCTAATCCTGCTAGCATCGCTGCAGTAGCACCATTGACAGAATCTTCAATTGCTAAGCAGGTTGTAGGATTATAATTCAGCTCTTGTACAGCTTTTAAATAAATTTCGGGATTAGGTTGAACACTCTCAACATTTTCACGACCAACAACAACATCAATGTATGTATCTAGTCCTAATTGTTTAAATATAGGATATATATTCTTTTTATAACTACTTGTGGCAATCGCCATTGGGATATGACGTTTTTTTAAATATTGCATCAATTGAATGATTGTGGGATTTACCGGCAATTGAATAATTGTTTGATAATATTGATCATAAATTTTTTCTTTATTTTTGAAACCAATAGCATCTTCTAAATATGTATGTAATCCAGTAGTTTCACCGCCAATAAATTGTTTATAAAATTCTAAAGAAATCGGCGCTTCTTGATGGATTTTTAAATGTGTATTTATTAAATCGAACAAATGTTTTTCGGTATCAATGACAGTACCATCAAAATCAAACACTACTGCTTTATACATGTTGTCATCTCCTTTCAATATTTATTATTTTTCATACTAACATAATTTGATATAAACTTGCCTCTAAATAACTAAGCATCAAATAATATAAAATCTAATTCATAACTATGCTATGAATAAAACTTTTCCTTCAATGATTACTCATTCGAAATAAGATAACTATAATTCTTTCAACTTCAATCAAAAGTCTTAGTGATTCTAAAAAAAAAGAGTGGTACAATTTATTTAAACGAACAGCGTATAAAATATAAGCATTCATATCATTTCCACACATATATTGTTAACGATTGGAGGTCCCCATATGTTGATTGATAAATTTGAAACCTACATCATTAATGTTGCAGGTTTGAAATCTCGCTCAACGCGAAAAAAATTAATACATTTATGTAAAGAAATTACTTTTTGTGAATCCTTTCAGTATTCTATCATTAAGCAAAACGATGTGTTCGCATTGGAAGTTAGCCTCCCCAAGCAACAACTACCTTATCTGATAAGTTTCTTAAGTTTCCACAATTATGCTATTTATCAAATACTTTTACCCAGCCGTGTAAATGAACTTCTTGATTCAGAACAACTTTACCAATCTATTAAGCGCTTTGATTTAGCAATCGATGGTTTACAAGATGCCTTCATTAAAGATAAAGTCATTGATATTATGAATATGTTTGTGAATCATCACAATGTGAATTATACATTAAATAATAATTGCGCAAGCGTCACATGTCCTCCTGAGATTTTCACAAAGCTGCTTCAAACTATTGCAACGCGTAACATTGATATCCTATCAGCAAGTTATAGAGCAAAGATGCTACATAAAGCACGCATTTCATAAATAGAAAGATAGAATATATAAGCAAGAATAACTTATTTACAAATATAAATACAAAAACTCCCAAAATAATCTCTATTTGAATTATTTTGGGAGTTACTTTATTTCTAAGATAGATCATCATTTACAATATTTTCAAACGCTTCTCTTACCTGAGGTACAGACATTCCAACGACAACTTGAACACTCTTGCCGCTTTTTACTAAACCATGAGACATTTGATTATGTGTAAAATAGGCACTTTCTTGAACTTTACTTTCGTCTTTAACAGTTAAACGTAGGCGCGTCGTACAATTTGTAACGTCTTTAATATTTTCTTTTCCTCCAAGACCTTCTAGGTAGTACATCGCCTTTTCTTCATATTCACTATTAGGTGAATGATTGCGAGTTGAATCTCCTTTTTTATCATTATAATCTTGTTTAGAAAATAATTTGACTTCTTCTTCACCTTTCTTACGTCCTGGTAATGGAATATCAAATTTTAAAATTAAATATTTAAATAAGAAGTAATAAATCGCAACAAAGATTAGACCAATTACTACTTGAAAGACATATGTCATCCAATGTGCTTTTCCTAAAGGTATCCAGTTAGTTGCTATAAAATCTAGTACACCGCCACCCATATTACCTACGACACCAAATCCATACATCAGTGTATCCATAGTTGCTGCTAGTAGTGCATGTAATACGAATAAAAATGGCGCAATAAATAAGAAAGTAAATTCAAGTGGTTCTGTAATACCAGCTACTACTGCCGTAAGTGTTGCTGGTATTAATAATGCAGCAACTTTTTTACGATTTTCTTTTGGTGTAGTTGCATACATTGCCAATGCTATACCTAGGCAACCAAAAACTTTGCCATTTCCTTGCAACATAAAACCATATGGAAATTGTTCTTTAAGTGGTTTGTTACTTTCGGCAAACTGATTTAAGTGTTGCAACCATTCTGCTTTCAAACCATGATTAACAACTACTGGACCTACTTCGATTGGTGCATAGATAAAATGATGCAATCCTGTAGGTATTAGTACACGTTCTAAGAAATGATATAACCAAACACCTATATATCCTGATGCAACAATAAAATATTGAATTGAAGCAATACCGTGTTGAATCGTTGGCCAAACAACACATGTGATTGCTGCCACTGGTAGCATGACAAAGAAAGAGATTGTTACAACAAATGTTAATCCTTGAAATACACCTAACATTTCAGGTAAACGCTTACTGTAATATCTATTATGTATCCACGTTATTATTCCTGATATAATGATTGCACCTAAAATATTGGTATCTAACGTTTCAATACCTGCAATCGATTTTAATCCTGTTGTGTTTTCTACACCTTTTTTTAAATTAGCGCCAAAAGTATGTGGCCATTGAGTTAAAATTGCATTGATAAAAGTGTTAAACATTAAATATCCCATTAGAGCTGCTAAAGCTGCATGTCCTGGAGCTTTTTTAGCAAGAGATAACGGTAAACCAACTACAAAGACAATTTCCATATGTGTAAATATTACCCAACCACCTGATTCAATAACAGACCAAAATTTAAACCAAAATGTATGCTGTTCAGCTAAGCCTCCCATGATGGTTGGATTTTTAAATAATGTAGCGAATCCCAAAACAATACCGAAGAAAGCAAACATCAAAACAGGTACTATCATTGCACTACCAAATCGTTTAATTGCATTCATTTTTGAATACCTCCCTCTTCCCTTAACTATGATAACTAATATATGTTTACCTTTATTGCTCTTTATTTAATAAGTTATTACCAATATATAGTAAACGCTTACATAATGACAATGACGTTGACGCACTTTGAAACATTTTTGTATAATTAGATTATATTTTCATATAAAGAAAATATTTTCAATGATGAGGTGTTAAGATGATTTTAGATGAACGAGTAAACTCTAATTTCGATCAATTAAATGATAATGATATACAAATTGCACATTATGTTAATACACATATAGATGTTTGTAAAAATATGAAAATACAAGATTTAGCCTCACAGACACATGCTTCAAATGCTACGATTCATCGCTTCACTCGTAAACTAGGTTTTGATGGTTATAGTGATTTTAAATCCTTTTTAAAATTTGAAGATAGTAAGAATCATCAACTTCCTTCTGATTCTATGGAGCAATTTAAACAAGAAATTGAAAATACATTCAACTATTTAGAACGTATTGATTATCGTTTATTAACTCACAAAATGCATCATGCTACAACAATATACTTATATGGTACTGGACGTGCACAGATGAATGTCGCTGAAGAAGCACAACGTATACTGTTGACTATGCATAAAAATATTATATTGTTACATGATGTTCATGAACTAAAGATGGTGTTAAACAAGACAATTCCTGAAGATTTGTTTTTCATTATTTCACTTTCTGGCGAAACACATCAACTTAAAGAAGTCACACAATTGCTTCAACTGAGACAAAAATATTTTATTTCCGTAACAACAATGAAGGACAATACATTGGCACAACAAGCTGATTACAATGTCTATGTTTCAAGCAATACCTTCTATTTAAACGATGGTACCGATTATTCCAGTTTTATTAGTTATCACATTTTCTTTGAAACACTACTAAGAAAATATAACGAATATAAAGAGAATCATGAATTAACATAGGAAAGTGAGTCATCATTATCATTGAATGCAATTCTCACTTTACATATAAATATTATTTGGCATTTCCATTTTCAACTTAGACAATGACTATTAAAACGTTAAAAAGCCTGGAACAACAACTTTTGTTGTCCCAGGCTTTTTAGTTTAGTTATGACGCTGTTCCTCAATTTCATCTATCACATTTTGCATTTGATCAATCATCAATTCAAATCCATGTGCTGTTGAATCATGATATTCTTTTTTCTTTTGCTTATATTCTAATGTTGTTAAACGTCTTTCCTTTTCAATAAAAGAGCGATAGTAAAAGAACATTTGAGTCCCGCCATTCTCTCTTTCAAAGAACTCTACTTCAATGACATCCTCTTCCTCACTTAGTCCTGGCATTCCAATCGTCATCTTGATATATTCATCTAAAACTAACTCTTCATATGTACCTTCTATGATGTTTTGTTTACCATTTCTACTATCAATGATGCGATACTTTCCTCCCTCTTGAATATCTGCATCAAACGATTTATTCGTGCGTTGTGTGGTCATAAACCATTTTTTTAAGATATCTGTTTTTGTCCATGCCTCATAAACGACCTCTGGTGTATATTTAAGTAATCTCTCAATGTCGATTTCAACATATTCATTTTCCACATTATATTTTGCCATTTCATTTCACCTACTTTCACTCTTAATACTATTTTAACGTATTTGAGCTAGGTCACAAACTTTGAGCTCTATAAAATTAAATTATATTAAATAAAACTTATAATTTTAGTGATTTTTAACTTTTTAAATTCAAGATTGAGTGTATAGTCTTGTCCTTATCAACATTTTACTACTATTCTAAATTGCTTGATACTCAACTTAAAAATAAGATACAGATGGTGAGTATCAAAGAATCATTATAAAACTGTCAACAATCATAAGATTGTTGACAGCCAATATATACTATGGGTCGTATTTTATTTCTTTGACGATTGATTTAAACGAGGTACTCTTAAAATAATTGCTACTAATCCACAAACACCTAATAATATTGGATAAATACTATATTGTAACATTAGGAATGGGGAAATTCCGGCTACACCTGCTGCTGAAATCACTTGCGGGCTGTATGGTAATAATCCTTGAAAACACCCACCAAAGATATCTAATATACTTGCTGATTTCCTTGGATCGACATCATATTCATCAGCAATATTTTTAGCTAATGGTCCAGCCATAATAATAGAAATTGTATTATTTGCTGTTGAAATGTCAGCTGCACTCACTAAACTCGCTATACCTAGTTCTGCACCACGCTTTGATTTTACTTTTGACCTTACAAAATTAAGCAACCAATCAATACCACCATTATGTTGAATAATTCCTACTAGACCGCCTATAAGCAATGCAATCATAGCAATATCTTCCATTCCGATAATCCCTTTAGAAATAGCATTTAAAAGGCCATTCCAACCAAAAGAACCATCAATCAGTCCAATTATACCGGCTAATACAGTACCTCCTATTAATACAATAATTACATTAATACCAACTAACGCAAGAATCAAAACTAACAAGTATGGTATAACTTTAATTAAATTATAATCATAGTTTTTAGTATGATCTATGGAAATACCATTTGTTAAAAAGAATAAAATAATGATTGTAATAATCGCACCTGGTAATACAATTTTAAAATTGACTTTAAATTTATCACTCATTTTTGTTTTTTGTGTTCTTACTGCTGCAATAGTGGTATCAGAAATCATAGATAGATTATCACCAAACATCGCTCCCCCAACAACTGTTGCCATGGCTAATGCAGCTGGTACATCTGTTGCTTGTGCAAATCCAAAACCTACTGGTGCAATAGCTGCAACTGTGCCGACAGAAGTTCCCATTGAAATTGATACAAACATACAAATAATAAATAGTCCAACAATTATTAAATTTTGAGGAATAAGTGATAAGCCTAAATTAACTGTAGATGACACGCCACCCATTTTTTCAGCAGTCGTCGAAAAAGCTCCAGCAAGGATAAAAATAAGCATCATCAAAATGATATTAGAGTGACCTGCACCTTTTGTAAATACCTCTACTTTTTTCGCAAAAGTTTCCTTGCGATTCATCAGTAAGGCAACAATAACAGTAATTGTAATAGCAACATTTAATGGCATAGTGGTAAAATCACCAGAAATAATACCAACACCTAGAAATAGTAAGACAAATAACAATAAAGGAATTAATGCCCAAGCATTGCCATTCTTCATCTCTTTCATAATCTAACCTACTTTCCCGTATAATGGATTGATAAATTTTATACTAAAAAATTCCTATCTATTTAATCAATAACTCAAAAATAAAAAACCAGGGCACGTAATCATGCCCCAGTCTCAGTTAACATCGTGTTTAACCTTATCTTCTAACCTTCTCGGTTACTGGAATTGGCACATGATACAATGTTGCCGAAGCTTCTTTGGGCCAGTCCCTCCACTTCTCTTGATAAGTTATTGAATTGTGTTTAACGTTACAAGATATTTGCAATAACGTCAACACTTATTATTTTAAATATTTTAATAATAGTTTACATATTTTCAATAATAGTAAAGTATTTTTCAAAAATAGCCACACTTATTGATGCAAAGATGAATATCGCTAATGCAAGTCCAAAAATAACCATTAACTTTAAATATAATGATATGAGCATTGAAATGATTACTACAACAATCACAGTAAAAAATATATTCTTAAGACGTTGTGCCTTATGTCTTGATATTACTTTACGTTTTATCCGTTCAGATGATAACCTCTCCTCTAATTGAGATGATGTAATATGTAATTTCGTTTCTAATAAAACTGCAGTACCCACTGTTAATACCAGAATAAGTATCACTATCCATAAAGGCTGTTGCTCTATAAAGCTAACCACGTAAATACCAGAATATAGTATGCCCGAAAGCATACCAAGGATACGATCGAGTTTAGGGCTCATCCATATAATATGATTTCTAATATTATTATTAACAAAATATACATTTTTCAATCCACTCGTTATAAAAGTAATAATCACTATGACATGTAACAATATGGGATAATCATTAATAACGTATAAGACAATCAGTCCTATAACTAAAATGAGCAACGGCATGAATTTATATAGATATGCTTTCATCAATGACACCCTTAAAATGATATTTGTAAATATCTTTTTATCTTTATGAAGTAGGACGATTAACTGTAAATGTTTGACCTAACAAAGAGTAATCATTTCCAGCTAACCTAGCTACCGGATTTAATTGATTTGCATCAATTTTACTATCTTCAAAATAAACTTCTTCATCAATATGGTACATGACAATTTCACCAATTATCAAATCACTCCCGTTATCTTTGTTGCCCAATTGTACTATTTGATGAAGCTTACACTCAAACCTTACTTTTGCTTCTTTGATTGCTGGAACATTAATTAAATCAGAATCAATCATACTTAGAGAAGTTCTCTTAAGTTCATTAACACCATATTCTAACGGGGCAGCAGTTTCATTCACATCATTAACAATAGCCTCATCAGTAATATGCACAACAAACTCACCTGATTGTTCTATATTTATTGAGGTGTCTTTTCTATTTCCATTTGTACGTTGAACAGCAATTGCGATCATAGGTGGTGTATGATTAACTACATTAAAAAAACTAAACGGGGCTGCGTTGATATCCCCTTTTAAATTTTGAGTAGTTACAAATGCTATCGGCCTAGGTATGATACTTCCACTAAGTAATTTGTAATTTTGCTTATCTGAAAGTGTTTCAGCTTTTATTTTTTTCACTATCAATCAATCCAATCAATTTTTATTTAAAGTATAAAATTTACTATTTAACTATTGTTGTCCCTTTGTAGACAAAATTGAAAAAGAGTTAAAGAAGATCGTATATTCAATTGAATCACTGTTTGCCTATAAGATAAAAAACCTAGGACATTGATATTTGTCCTAGGCGCTTATTATCATAAACAAATCTTATATTAAACTGTATAGTTTTGTAAGATGTTTAGCACCTTCGTCGTGCTTTCACTTTGAAAATATATACTAATTAATATGCTATAGTTAATTTAATCTATTTGAGTCCCACCAGTCACACCATATACTTGACCAGTAATATAACTTGCATCATCAGAAGCCAATAACACATATATCCCAGCACATTCAACAGGCTGACCAGCACGTCCTAACGGTGTGTTTTGCCCAAAAGTAGGTATAGCGCTTTGTGGTTGGCCACCGACAATTTGAAGTGGTGACCAAAACGGTCCAGGCGCAACACAGTTAACACGAATACCTTTAGGACCCAATTCGGCTGAAAAACTCTTTGTTAAAGATATAATTGCAGCTTTCGTTGCCGCATAATCATGAAGAATTGGACTAGGATTATAACCTTGAACTGAAGATGTTGTTGTAATTGACCCTCCTGGTTGTAAATACTCAAGCGCTTTTTGGACTGCCCAAAATACCGGATAGACATTCGTTTCAAACGTTTCAGTAAAATCTTGAGTTTTAAACTCCGATAATTCATCTTGATAAAGTTGATGACCAGCAACCAACGTTACATTGTCTAAACCACCTAATTGCTGATAAGCCTCTTCAACCATGTCATAGTTGAATTGTTCATCTCTAATATCACCAGGAATTAAGATAGCTTTTTGCCCAACATTTTCAATGATCTGTTTTACATCATCGGCATCTTGTTGTTCACTTGGTAAATAATTAATCGCTACATCTGCACCTTCTTTAGCATAAGCAATTGCTGCCGCACGTCCAATTGCTGAATCGCCACCAGTCACTAGTATTTTAAAGCCATCTAATCGATGGTGGCCATGATAAGAATCTTCCCCACAATCTGGTTGTGGTGACATTTTAGCTTGTATACCTGGAACTTCTTGTTCCTGTTTTTCATAATTATCAGTTTTAAATTTATTGCGCGGATCTTGAGCTGACATTTCAAATCATCTCCTAATTCATTTAATGCTTTCTGTATACCCAGTTATCATGTACGTTTAATCATAGAAAATATGAAATCACAAATTATGTCAATAAACGTTGAACGAGCTGTACGAAATATTGAGGAACTTTTTCCAAAATACGCTCATCCGGATGATAATTAGGATGATGTAAATCAAATTTACTGTCGGAGCCAATAAATGCGAAAACACCGGGGTACTCTTCTGTATAACCTGAGAAATCCTCTCCAATAGTAACCGGTTCATCGAGCATTGATACATGATAGCCAACATTTTTAGCGACCTCTATTGCTTCTTGTGTTAGATGTGCATCATTTACTACTGCACCAGGTAGTCTTGAATAAGTTAAATCAATATCCACATTAAAAACACGACTTAAACCATCAGCAATATTTTTCATCCTATTTTCAATATAATGACGTTTATCCTCATCGAATGAACGAACAGTGCCCTGTATATAAGCTTTGTCAGCTATAACATTCCATGTGTTACCACAAGAAATTTCACCGATTGTTACAACTGCACTATCAAAAGCTGATAAATTTCGACTAACAATAGTTTGTAAACTATTGATTAGTTGTCCTACAACGATGACTGGATCGTTTCCTTGCTCAGGTTTTGCAGCATGCGCACCTTTACCTTTAACATTAAACTCAAAACGATCTACAGCAGAGGTAATTGCACCCGATTTAATAGCAAATTCACCAACTTTTAAAGTGGGATAATTATGAAAACCAAGTACTGCTTTAGCTCCTTTAAGTACTCCAGTATTTATAATTTCAAATGCACCATGTCCTAATTCTTCAGCAGGTTGAAATATTAATCGAACGCGTCCATTTAATTCATCTTCAATCTCTTTTAGTTGAGTACCAGTAGCTAATATACTTGCCATATGAATATCATGACCACATGCATGCATTGCACCATGATGCTTTGATGTAAATTCATGCTTCACTTGTTCTTCTATGGGCAGAGCATCAATATCTGTTCTTACCGCTATCATTTCCTCTCCTTGCCCAATTTCTGCTACTAAACCTGTTTTTAAAGGGACATCCAGTATACGTATACCATAACTTTTGAGTATTTTCCGTAACGTTTCTGTAGTTTCATATTCTTCATCTGAAAGTTCAGGATATTGATGAAACGTTCTTCTCCAATTTACATAAGTAGAATAATTTGTCATATATCGCTCAGCCCTTTCTCACACTTCTAATTTATTCATATGCTTTACTTGTGATTTAGCATTCTTTTAATTAACTTAATTGTCAATTTTAGTAAAGTTATCTTAACATTTTATCGGAAAATTCTAAATATTCAACGTTTTTAAGAGCTAGTTTATTAAAATAATTTAAAAAAGCGCAAACATTTTGAAACAGTTACATGTCTCATTAGTTACTGCTTAGATTACTGGAATATATGATAAACATGCATTAAAAATTCTCTTTCATAGTGAAATGAACGATCTTCACAATAAATGGTTATTCCTATTACGATAACAAGTATGACATTTTAATTTGTGACTAACACACCATTTCTTATTCAGTCATAAACTGTCAAAAAACGTCAAAATGCCCGAGACATCAACGAATATCACAGGCATTTTGAAACTAAGTATATCTAAATTTATTAAATTTTTACATGACGACTTCTAACTTTAAATTAAACAATGATGTACTAAATTAGCAACTAATTTAGCAGTTCTTTGATCTGAATCATACGTTGGATTCATTTCAGCTATACTTATAGATTTTACTTTTTCACTTGGAATGACACGTTTAGCAAGTTCGAAAACTGTATGTGGATATATACCTAGGACAGCTGGTGCACTTACTCCTGGTGCAAATGCACTATCTACTACATCCATGCAAATTGTGAACATAACCGTATCATGATTATGGATAAAACGTTCTATCATATCTTTAATAGGGGGAGACACCTGATGTAGTAATTCATCTGCATATACAAATTGAATATCTTTTTCTTTAGCATAATTAAATAAAGCTTGTGTATTACCACCTTGAGATATACCTAACACTAAATAATCTGCATTATCATCTTCTTCTAGAATTTGTCTAAAACTAGTACCAGAGGTTGAATAATCCTCATAACGTGTGTCAAAGTGCGCATCTATATTAATCACACCTATTGACGACTCAGGAAAAACTTTACGAGTAGCTAAATATTGTGCATATGCTATATCATGACCACCACCAAGTAAAAATGTTTGTTTATGTCGTTTCATAGACTTAGCAGCAAGGTCTGCGAATTCGCGCTGTGTATCTATTAGCAACTCATGATTGTGTTCTACATTACCATAGTCTATAATCTCTTCACATTGATTCAAATCTGGCAATCCAGCAAAAGCTCGCTTAATGGCATTGGGGCCTTCTTTTGCACCTACACGTCCTTTGTTTAATTCTACTCCTTTATCAATTGCATATCCTAATAAGCCCACGCCTTTGTGTTTCTCCGAAAAATCTAATTGACTTAAATCACCGAATTTAACAGTTTGGAAATGCCTAAATTGTGTAGGATCAGTTTCACTATCTAAACGACCTGTCCATAGATTAGATTGCGCAAGTTGATACATGATATATCCCCCTTGAATTTTTATCAGTTAAGTTAATTAAAGTATAACTATTGAATTTTTCTTTATCAATGCTTGCTCTTTTAACATACCCATATAATGATAAAATTATTTACGATTAGCTAACAAAATGATTCAAGACTATTACATTTTGATTATAATTAAAATAGACAATTTAAACATATGCTTGTAAGATGTATAATTGTAAATAAATCAATTTAAGCTTGTTACCTAATGGAGGTTACATACAATGAAAAACTCTAGATTTTCTGGGTTCCAATGGGCTATGATGGTCTTTGTATTTTTCGTTATTACAATGGCATTGTCCGTGATACTCAGAGATTTTCAAGCGACTATCGGAGTGAAACGTTTTGTCTTTAGCATTAAAGATTTAGCTCCTTTCATAGCTGCAATTGTGTGCATATTAATATTTAAACACAGAAAAGAACAATTAGCAGGATTGAAATTTTCTATCAGTTTAAAGGTGATTGAGCGTCTACTTTTAGCACTCATTCTACCACTTATCATTTTAATGATCGGCTTGTTTAGCTTTAATACTTATGCTGATAGTTTCATCCTATTACAAACTTCAGATTTATCAGTATCATTACTAACTATACTAATTGGTCATATTTTAATGGCTTTTGTAGTGGAGTTTGGTTTCCGTTCTTACTTACAAAATATTCTTGAAACAAGAATGAATACATTTTTTGCGAGTATTATTGTTGGTCTTATTTATTCAGTATTTACAGCTAATACGACATATGGTGTAGAATACGCCGGATACCATTTCTTATATACATTCATGTTTTCAATGATTATTGGTGAATTAATTAGAGCTACTAATGGTCGTACAATTTATATTGCAACTGCCTTTCACGCATCCATGACTTTTGCTCTCGTCTTTTTATTTAGTGAAGAAACAGGCGACCTTTTCTCAATGAAAGTCATTGCACTTTCTACAACAATTGTGGGTGTTTCATTTATTATTCTTAGTCTCATCATTCGTGCTATTGTTTATAAAACGACGAAACAAAGTTTAGACGAAGTTGATCCTAATAATTATTTATCTCATATTCAAGATGAAGAACCAAGTCAAGAAGACGCCTCTTCAACTTCAGATCATGATGTATCATCTAAAGATGAAACAAAGCAACAAGAAATTGATAATGACAAATATCAATCAAAGAAACCTAATAAGAGTGACGATGCGATTGCTACTTCTGATTATAAAGAAGACGCCTCTTCAGTTAATAAAGAAACGGATACAAATCACAATGATAAGCTTAGAGATCATTCAACTTATACCGAAGATAGACACTCATCAGTGGTCAACGATGTTAACGATGAAATTCACGAAGTTGAAGATCATAAAGCCGACACAGATAAATCACAGTAATAATTGATACTTTAAAATAGATCTTGTATTAATGATTCGCACTCTAAAAGTTTGATTTTAGTATTACTTTTTATTTTTAGTATTAAAATGCATAAATAAGCCAGTCTAATGATTACGTTCAACACCTTAATCATTGGACTGGCTTTTTCATATCTATCAATTTAAATAACAATCAATATACATTCGCTATATTGATTAAAGATAATTTATTGTGTTTCATTAGAACTATTAAGATGATAACTGCTTTTGCATTTAGAATCTTAATCTACTTACTAGGGTTTGCATTAGCAGGATATTAAATTCATCCATATTACTTTATTAATCGTAATATTTAAACACCATAACATTTTTACGCTTAAATATTCTTCTCAGTATCTATCAATTTTTCCATTATATATCTTTATTCTATTTTTTGTTTTTGTCTTGTTTTAATACAAAAAATAATGGTGTCATAAAAACTGCAAAAAAGAATGCAGTAATTAAATTTGTATACACATCAAATTCAATTGGAAATACCAAGCTAATTAAAGAATCAACAACAAAAAACGCAACGAAAAAGTAAATGAAATATAAAAAAACTTTCAAAATAAAACCTCCTTTTACCCCAGCTAAAGACCTAACTATTTTTTCAAAAATTATTACTAAAACACCAATAAACTTTTGCTTAAAAAATTAGTTGATGTCTTACATCAATTAGATAAATTGATTTTAACGTTTATAACAAAATTGAATTTAAACAAAATAAAAATGCTTGCCTCAATCAATAACATAGAAAACAAAAATTGACATACAATCTTACATTTTCGGAGTTCAGCACAAATCAGTTATTGAACTAACTTTATTACAAATTGGCGGACTCAATGACTATGATAAGATTGTATGTCATTCATGTCTTTACAACTCTAGTATGTATTGTTTGTGTAAGTTAATCACTTTAACACAAATGCTTTATCTAAATTTAACATCTCAGCTTAATATAATGGCTAAGTTTCTTTATTTAATATTTTTACGCCTTCTTGTGTTCCTACTATTACTTGATCGGCAATATCGAGGAAATATCCTGTTTCAAGAACACCAGTTAAATGAATTAAAAATTCGTGTAGCTCATAAGCAGGAATTCGATTTTGCAATGAACAATCTAATATGTAATTACCATTGTCGGTAATAAACGGTACATCTTCATTAACTCTTCTGCTTACATGAATATCATAAGTACACTCAATTTTTTTGGCAACTTGGTACCAATTAAATTTATCGACTTCAACTGGTAATGCAAATGTTTCTCCTAAATAGTTGACGAGTTTACTTTCATCTACAACAACGACAAATCGGTCAGCCATTTCATCTATGACCTTCTCCCTAAATAAGGCTCCACCACCGCCTTTAATAAGGTTAAGCGCACTGTCTACTTCATCAGCGCCATCTATTGCTAAGTCGATTTTCTCAACATCATTTACATCAACTATATTCATAGCTAATTCTTTAGCTAAAAATGCTGTTTTATTAGAAGTACAGACGCCGGTGATTGTATAATTCTTTTGCTGAATTAATTCAGCAATTTGGGGAATTAATAATTCAATTGTGCTCCCTGTTCCTATTCCTAGTGTCATTCCATTTTCAATTTGACTAAGTACATCTTCTAAGGTCATCAATTTTAGCTCTTTTGCATCTTTCATGGGTCGTTGCTCTCCTCTTCATAAAAGTATCTAATTATATTCTACATGAGATTCAATTTTTTAACATACCTCATTTTTGATTTCATATTAATCATTTCATTTTATTGTTAAACTATTTGTATCAACACTTGATAATAGCTTATAAATTAAAAGGTCGTGATATACATGATTAAAGTGAATGCCATATCTATTGGCAAAATAGAAACATTGTCTTATGGTAACTATAAACCAATGCAATCAGCGTTAAACAAAATTCCTTTTAAAGGTCAAATGTGGCTCAATCGACTTGGGTTCGTGGACGATGAACAAGCCTATCATAAACATGGTGGTATACATAAAGCGATATGTTGTTTTAGTAAATCTAATTATCAATTATTTAAAGATGACTTACATCAATTACCTGAATATGCAATGTTTGGTGAGAATTTGACAGTTGAACATCTAGATGAAGCCGATGTTTATTTTGGTAATCAGTATCAACTAGGCGATACAATCATAGAAGTATCAGATATACGAGAACCTTGTTGGAAAATTCAAGCTAAATATGCAATACCTAATTTAGTTCAAAAAATGTCGCAATCTGGTAAAACTGGATTTTATTTTAGAGTTATAAAAGAAGGATATGTACATCAGAGTGATAATTTAAAACTCATTAAAAAGGCAGAATCAAACACACGTCTATCTGTGAAAGACTTAAATCATCTATTCTATAATGAGCGTGATAATTTAAGATTAATTTATCATGCTCTTCGAAATCCTTATCTTTCACCTGATCGAAAGGAAAAACTACAGAAAATGAAAACGCGTGCCGAAAATAGAAAATTCATTAATTCTGACGATAAGTAGTTTAAAAAGAGTCTGAAACTTTTAAGCTCAGACTCTCATATGTATTGCAATGAATGATGATAATCATCATAAAAATACTACTTTTCATGAATTTGAAAACTTGTTTTAGATGTAAATAATGTATCTGCCTCTAAAATAGACTGAGCTTTGGCGCCGTACATATTTATATCATTAGGCATATATTGAGTTTCGATGGAAAATCCAGAATGCGCCTTATAAATATTAAAATCATTGTTCCAAACTTGTGGATCATTAAACGTAAACATTACAAAGTGAGGCATATCAGTCTTAATATTAAGTTCAAATTCAGAATTATCAATGGTAAGCTCATTTCCACCAAATTCGAAAGGATGATCAATGCCATTATAATGATTAATTTGTTGTTGCAAAGTTTCATTGTCACTTTCAAAAATATCTTTTAAATAGACTTTATTTGTACCCAATAATCGATGTAAATCAAGAGATTGCTCCTCTTTAACAATATGTTTATCATTTAACATATACATTTTTAATTCTGAACTATTAATACAGTGGTTATAGACAACATTGTTATCACGATTCAAATTAAAATAAACATGATTTGAAGGATTAAATACTGTTTTTTTTGTTGATTTTGCCTCATATTGTACGGACCATCGATGATTGGCATCATAAGTGTGAATAACCTTTACCATCATATCTCCAGGATAATTGTCCTCTTCTTCTTTAATCGTTGTTGTGAATATAATCTTTACTTGTCCAATATCATCAACTATTTCATAATCAAAAATACGTCTATTTAATCCATGACTGCCCCCATGCAAATGATGTTGACCATCATTTGATTCTAATTGAAAAGTATCATCATCTAATTTAAATGATGCATTTTCAATTCTACCTGCATAGCGACCTATCGTAGCACCAAAATTAAAAGATTCTTCAAAATAAAATTCATCTGCTTCTACTACATTCCCCAAAACGATATTGTTATCATGGTATTTCCAAGAAACAATTCTTGCACCATAGTTTGTAAATACAATTTTCGTATCGTCATTATCAATTTTAATTAAATCTAAACCGTGTCTTTGATGTTCAACTTTAGATATCATTACATAATCTCCCTTTCAACCTTGTAAAATTAACGCCCTTCTAACTATATTTCAATGACTAAAGGCCTCTATCTCACCTGTCCTAATTCCCCTCATCACCTTAGTTAACAGTGTTTATAATTACTTACTTATATCAATTTGATTTGTATTTATAATCGCCAGCCTAGCGATTGATTTAAAAGTTAATAATGATATAAGAACATCTGCTTTTAATTGGACAAATTTTTACATAGAAGAACGTTCAAAGTCTTACATTACTTTCAATTCCCTGATTTTTTAAGACGTTCGCCATAAAAGGGGTAGCTTTTTGGCTAAACAAATCAAACACTTTATACTTTAAAATAGCAATATAAGACTTTTTAAATTCAACTTTTATCAACAGTGTTTCACTTACATATTGTTACACTTTTTCTTGTAATATTCCATAGATTTCGGCAATTAACGTAAATAAATTGTATGTCAGATGATTCGAAAATATAATTATTATTTTTGTAAACACTTACATTCATGTAAACTATACTTGAACATCAAATCGTCGACTCAGAACAATATGATTGATTACAATTACGCTATATATAGGAGGCATACACATGAGTTATAGTATAGGAATTGATTTTGGAACCGCTTCTGGAAGGGTGATATTAGCTGACACATCCAACGGACATATCATATCAAGATATGAGGAAGACTATGCGAACGGAACTTATATGAACTCATTATATGATAAACCGTTACCTGAAAACTACTTCTTACAAAATGCTGACGACTATTTACAAATTCTTGAACAAGGTGTTCAATTTGTATTAGAAGATAGTAAAGTTAATAAAAACGATGTGGTTGGTATTGGAGTCGACTTTACAAGCAGTACAATTATCTTTCTCGATGAACAATTTGAACCGCTTCATCGTCATGAAGATTTAAAGACAAATCCACACGCGTACGTAAAATTATGGAAACATCATGGAGCTCAAGATGAGGCAAACCATATGATTCAGATGAGTAAGAATAAAAATTGGTTAGATTATTATGGCTCAAGCGTAAATAGCGAATGGATGATACCGAAAATCATGGAAGTTAAACATGAAGCACCAGAAATTCTTAGAAGAGCAAGGTATATAATGGAAGCTGGAGATTACATTACTAGTATACTAACAAATTCAAATGTACGATCAAATTGTGGTATTGGCTTTAAAGGTTTTTGGGACAATGATGCAGGGTTTAATTACGAGTTCTTCCATAGCGTGGATCCAGATTTACCTAAAATCGTCAAAGAAAAATGTGAAGCGCCAATCATATCAATTGGAGAAAGTGCAGGTCGTTTATGTAAAGACTATCAACAGATATGGGGTCTTTCTCAAGATGTCCAGGTTTCACCTTTTATCATAGATGCACATTCTGGCGTCTTAGGTGTTGGGGCAATAGAAGCTGGAGAATTCACTGCAGTCATTGGTACAAGTACTTGTCATCTCATGTTAGATTCAAAGCAAGTACCCATTTCTTCTATAACTGGCTCAGTTAAAAATGCTATTATACCTGGATTATATGCCTATGAAGCTGGTCAACCAGCTGTCGGTGATTTGTTCGAATACTCAAAGAACCAAGCACCTAAACATATTGTGGATAAAGCAAATGAACATCATATGCCTGTGCTTAACTATTTAGAAGAATTAGCAAGTCATATTAAAATAGAAGAACAACATGTTGTTGTTTTAGATTGGTTGAATGGAAATCGTAGTATACTAAGTAATAGCCATCTAACTGGAAGTATCTTTGGTCTTACACTTCAAACACCATATGAAATGATTCATCGAGCATATATTGAAGCTACAGCATTTGGAACAAAATTAATTATGAAACAATTTGAAGATAATCATATCCCTGTTCATACAGTATATGCATCTGGCGGTATCCCACAAAAGAGTAAATTACTCGTTGAAATTTATGCAAATGTCTTAAATAAAAAGGTTGTCGTCTTAGATTCGTCTAATGCTTCAGCATTAGGTGCAGCGATGTTAGGTGCAACTGTTGGTAACGCATATAGTACATTAAAAGAGGCGGCATTATCTATGAAGCAACCTATAGCTTATATACAAGAACCTGAATTCCAAAAAGTTCAAGCATATGAACCACTTTACCATAAATATTGTGAACTACATGATTTATTAGGTCGTCAATATCCTGAATTATCATATTTGATTTAAGTTGTTATCCCTTTCAAGACGTTTAATTTTAATCACCGATACCATGATTAAAGTTGAAATGAATAAACATGTCAGCATTGATGCAATAGGACGTCGATGCATAAGAAGTTCCACAGTGATATGAATCAGCGAATATATAGCGAAATTAATCTTAAGCTAAACTCGTTGTTTTTTATTGACTTAATGACGTTTAATAAATTCTGGTTTGCTGTAAACACGTATTTTTCTATTATCATATAGCATGAAGAACAAAATAAGTATCACAAAAATAACTAAACTTGATAATTAAAGCTTAACTTGATAATTAAAGCTTAACTTGAGCTTTTGTTATCAGAGGAACGACAACAAAAGAGCTAAAATACATATAAAGGCATGCAAGGATTAATAACTACTTGATAACGCTTACGCTGAATACATGAACATTTTCAAATCAATTAAAAAACTATCGATACAATTAAAGTACCCGAGACAATCAAGATTGTCTCGGGCTATATTATTGTTTAAATTTTATTTATCAACTGGATTAGCATTATTACCATGGAAATTTGTCTCGTTACGATTGTACTTTGGACTTGGTCCATATTTATTAGACTCTGTTTTACTATCTAAGCAAGTCAATACTAATATTAATATCGACCCAATCCAGTAGATTAAGCAGATAATTCCCATAAATATTAATACCGGTGAATTATCTATATCTGGTATATAATTAAAACCAGATAAAATGACAGTGAAAACATAAAAAATAATCGGGAGAGTCATCGTCATTGAGCGATCATGGAATCTTCTTGATAATATCGCAACATTAGGTATTAATGTAACTAAACTATAAATCAAAATATAAATCACAGAAAAGATTAAAATTCCTACCCCCAACAAGAGAAATCCATAACTTTTAAAAGTTTCACTTAATATTAAAGAGATAATTCCAAAAGCGTAACCAATAATTGTAGGAATCATAAAAATTAAATGCCATAACATAGCAAACCAATACTCACTTCTACGAGAGCGCCCTTTAAAATTAAAATAGTTAGTCCAAAATAATTTAAAAGCTTGTGTAAATCTAACTTTTTCTCTCATTAGATATACTCCTTTTCATTTTGTCATTAAAACAAGTGTTTTAAATCAACACATTATTTGTTACATTAAAAAGAGTTTATTTCTATTAAAACTCATATTGAAAGTATAACAAAAAGTATTTTAAATAAAAATAGTAATATAAAATATAATATTTCAATTTACATTTTTTTAAGTAAATTCTTTTAATAAAAAAGAGAGATGATATATTTGGACTTTATAAATCAGCAGACAACCCAAACTGCAAAAGCTTTATTAGGTGTTAAAATTATATACCAAGATGACTATCAAACATATACTGGATATATTGTAGAAACTGAAGCTTATTTAGGTATACAAGATAAAGCGGCACATGGTTTTGGTGGCAAAATAACGCCAAAAGTGACATCTTTATATAAAAAAGGTGGCACAATATATGCACATGTGATGCATACACATTTATTAATCAATTTTGTTACACGAACTGAGGGCATTCCAGAAGGTGTACTTATTCGTGCTATTGAACCAGATGAAGGTATCGGCGCTATGAACGTCAATCGTGGAAAATCTGGATACGAGCTCACTAATGGTCCAGGAAAATGGACTAAAGCTTTCAATATTCCACGGTCAATTGATGGCTCAACCTTAAATGACTGTAAATTATCTATAGATACCAATCATCGCAAATATCCAAAAACTATTGTAGAAAGTGGTCGTATCGGTATTCCTAATAAAGGAGAATGGACAAATAAACCACTACGTTTCACTGTTAAAGGCAATCCATATGTCTCTAGAATGCGCAAATCAGATTTTCAAAATCCCGACGATACATGGAAATAAAAAAGGGAGCAGGATATTATTATTTGTCCTACTTCCTTTTTCTAAATTTATTCAAATTAAAATCTGCAGAAAAGTGCATTTTAAAATACACCATTCATTGTTTATTGAAAATACCTCTTTCCTCAATTTTTGAGCTAATGATAGAAAAATGCCTTTATTTTACTGTAATATCTCCATTTTCATTAATTAATTTCACTTTATTATTCCCATTGTCAACTTTACTATTATTTAACACACGATGATCGATGTCTGTTTGCCCTTCTTCATTACGAGTGATGATTTGGGTGTGATGAAGTTCTTTTTTATAATTCAAGTTTATATCCCCTTCTTCATTTTTAATACGTAAAGGAATATCAGGGGTCAATTGTTTCATTTGAATATCCCCATTGTCATTTTGAATATCAGCATGATTAAAATGAATATCTTTTGTATGAATATCTCCATCCTCATTATGAAGTGTCACCTTTTTATATCGTCCGTTTTGAACTTTAATGTCTCCAGATTTAGTATCAAATCTTCCTGTGTCACTATTTACTCCAACAACATTTAAATCCCCATCATTAGTTTTAATATCTATGTTTTTAATATATTTAGGTACTGTAATCGTAATATGATTACTAACATTACCTTGTATTCTAAAATTAATATGCGGCCTTGTTTGACGCTCTGTAATTACCCAATGTTGATTGTTCACCTTGCTAGTGACGTTTAAATTTTTGTCATTCCCTTTGGACTTAACCGAAAAATGTTCACCTTTTTTCACAGTTATATCGCTTACTTTTCCATCAACATAAATACTTTTCACAGTATTATCATCATAGTTTTTCATTAAATTTGTTGTTTGATCATTATATTGCTTGTCTTTACTCAATTTTTTATTTTGTGCATATACTCCCACGCTACAAATAATAATTAGTGACAAGCCTATTAATAATATTATCGCTGCAATTTTTTTCATGATTGTACACTTCCTTTGACAATAGAGATATTCCATTTTAAATATTTCATAGTTAAGTAAAATAGCCACTTAATGAGGTAGTAAGTCACCACTGCAAGTACAAGTCCAACACCAAACATTAAACCAGTCATAAATATGTCATATAGGATAATGGAATGAAAACCATCCATAATTCCTTTAATGAGCAACATCAATGGTGCAACTAGTGAAGCTAGAGTAAAAATGATGAAGGTTAATACGAGCAGAATGCTTAAAAAAGCTGGTATTATAACAATAAAAAAGTTAAGCAAACTTAGCCCCATTACTGCTACAATTGCGGATGAAATATTCATTAAGGACACTTTTTGATGTGCATTTTCTACACTAAAAGTAGCTGTAAGTTCCTTACCTATTACTTTTGGATTACCTAACTCTTCACATACTTCTGATTCAGACTTTCCCTCTTGCTGTCCGCTATAAAAGTGCGTATCGTACTCATTCAAAATATCTTCTTTTTCTTCTTTATTCATATGTTTCAAATGCCTTTTAAGTTCTTTTAAATAATCATTTTTATTCATTCATTCTCACTCTCCTCAATGAAATGTTCTACAGCTTCCGTAAACAATTTCCATTCCTCTTCCAATTGATCAACCCTCGCAGCCCCCTGTTGAGTTAATTGATAGTACTTTCTAGACGGTCCTTCAGTTGAAGGTTGATAATACGTACTCAGTTCCCCACTTTTAACCAAACGCCTTAGTAGAGGATAAACTGTACCTTCAGCTATGGTCATGTATCTCGAGATATTTTGTACAAGTGAATAACCATACTGATCTTCTTTTTTAATAATAAGCAGAACGATTAATTCTAAAGCACCTTTCTTAAACTGTGCATTCATATACCTACCTCCTCAATCGTATAAACAGTATTAAACTATACACAGTAGTGATTCAAAATAACTATAGCACCTACTACTATACATTGCAAGGTACTGTGTCTAATTTATTAATACACATATCTTTATACAAATTTCATCATCTTTTATTGATAAATTATAAAAATTAATATTTTTAATATACTTATATCATTATTTGACAAACTGGATTTATTTCATTCGTGTATGTATAATGTGTATTATGGGACTTTATAAGGTTTACATTGAGTTACTCTAATATATAACTAGTTATATAGGGTTTCATACAAAGGGGGCTTTTAAATGATAGAATTTGATGCAATTACCACATTATGTTTGGCATGTGTTTTATATTTAATTGGTCAAACAATAATCAACCATGTTTCTATTTTAAGGCGAATCTGTATTCCGGCACCTGTCATTGGTGGTCTTTTATTTGCAATATTAGTGGCTATATTAGATTCATTTAATATCGTTAAAATAAAACTTGACTCGGCGTTCATTCAGAATTTCTTTATGCTCGCTTTCTTTACTACAATTGGACTGGGCGCATCATTAAAACTATTCAAAATTGGTGGAAAAGTCATGTTGATTTATTTCACTTTTTGTGGAATTATGGCTATTTGTCAGAATATTATTGGTGTATCACTCGCTAAACTCTTAAACATTAAACCTTTATTAGGTCTTACAGCAGGTTCAATGTCAATGGAGGGTGGTCACGGTAATGCTGCAGCTTATGGTAAAACCTTACAAGATATGGGTGTAGATTCAGCAGTTGCAGCTGCTTTAGCTGCCGCTACACTAGGCCTTGTATTCGGTGGACTCATTGGTGGTCCCATCGTTAAATATTTAATAAAACGCTATGATCTTAAGCCAGAGCATCGTGACGATTCATTTAAAAATTATGGTATCGTTGAATACAATCAATCATTACATACAAAATATAAACCTATTCAAGTCTTTTTTATACAATTTTCTATACTCGTATTTTGCATGGCATTAGGAACATATATTGGCAATACTTTTACCGATTTAACCGGAGTTAATATTCCAATGTATGTTGGTTCAATGTTTGTAGCAGTAATTATTAGAAATGCTACAGACTTTATTGGTTGGGATATCGTTGATTTAAAAATGAGCGAACAAATAGGTGATATTTCATTAGGCATCTTTTTATCATTAGCTTTAATGAGTATCCAACTAACTCAAATATATTCTTTAGCTATCCCACTAATCATAATTGTTCTTGTACAAGTCGTATTTATGGTACTGTTCTCGATTTTCATATTATTTAAAGGACTCGGCAAAGATTACGACGCTGCTGTTATGGTAGGAGGATTTATTGGTCATGGTTTGGGCGCAACACCAAATGCGATGGCTAATTTAGATGTTATCACTAAAAAGTTTGGCAACTCTCCTAAAGCATATCTAGTAGTTCCTATTGTTGGTGCTTTCCTCATCGACTTAATCGGTGTAATTATTGTTATGAGTTTTATTCAACTTTTCAGTTAAACCAATCACCTTTTTTATTATAAGTACACGCTTTATAATAAAAACCCATTACATTTCGGCATAACTATATAAAAAACGATAATTCCTATAAATCTCACTTGGGAATTATCGTTTTATTTGTATGTTGAAATTATTACAATATACTATTTCATTTTTTATTTTCTATTTAAATGAAGACCACGTTGATTGATCCATGATATCAACTCCGGACTCATTACGATATCTGCTTGTCGTAAACACTCAATGTTCGGCGCATCTAACATCGTCATAATTTTTTTCATATGTTGAATAAAAGACTCTACATAGTCGATGGTATTTGTAATACCTGATTGTTCTACTTGATTTAAGAACGGGCGAGACATCCCTATTGCTTTTGCACCTAATGCTAAACATTTCACAGCATCGAGTGGCGTTCGTAAGCCACCGCTAGCAAAAATATTTAATCGATCTTGAAATTCAGTACTCTCAAGTAAGGATTCTACGGTAGATTGTCCCCACTGAGATAAATAATTCATATCTTTCTTCGAACGTCTTTCATTTTCAATATCAACAAAATTAGTCCCACCGCGTCCACTGACATCAACATAGTTAACACCAATATCATGCAACGCTTGTAACGTTTCTTTACTCATTCCGAAACCAACTTCTTTAATAATAACTGGAACATCAACGCGTTTAACAATAGATTCAATATTTGACATCCATGAAGCAAATTCACGGTTCCCTTCTGGCATGACTAATTCTTGAGGAGAGTTCACATGAATTTGTAGCGCTTGAGCGTCTAATAATTCAACCGCTTGTAGAGCTTTATCCACTGGTACATCGGCACCCACATTGCTGAAAATGGTTCCTTTGGGATTTGTTTTACGCACAATGCTAAATGTTTCAATCATATTAGGATTTCGCAAAGCTGCATGTGTTGATCCCACCGCCATTGCAATTCCAGTTTCTCTAGCAACAATTGCTAATTTTTCATTAATTTGTTTTGTCCAATCACTTCCACCAGTCATTGCATTTATATAGATTGGGTATGCCAAATCGAATTTCGTTGTATGACTTGTCATATCGACCTGACTAACATCAATACTGGGGATGGAATGATGAACAAATCTCATTTTATCAAAATCTGAAACCAGCGCATCTTTCTGTGACATTGCGATTTCTACATGTTCATTTTTCCTCTGTTCTCTTTGTGAGTCACTCATTAAAACACCCTACCTTTGTTAAATTATTTATATATATATAGTTTTAAAACCATTTTTTCTTTTTAAAGAATATGATTAATATTATTGTTATAATTAGCATTAGAGTTAAGCACACGAAATAAGCATAATGCCATTTCAACTCAGGCATAAATTCAAAGTTCATTCCATATACACCAGCAATAAAAGTGAGTGGTGAGAATATAACAGATACAAGCGTAAGTATCTGCATTATACTGTTCATCCTAAATGACGTGAATGATTCATAATTTTCACGAATCTCATTCGTCATTTCTTGAGAAGTCCGAATAACACTTCTTTGTTTAATAAGATGATCATCAATATGTTGAATATACATTCTATGTTTGGCATCTTTAATTATATTTCCTTCTTGTTTCATTGTATCTACAACTTCTTGCATCGGAAATAATACGCGTTTAATTTTAATTAAATCCGAACGTAATTGAAAAACATTTTCCATAACGCTCTTACTATAGCGGTCATCGACATGCTTAGCTTCAAAATTATACACTTTATCTTCAATACCATAAACAAAGTTAAAATATTTATCCACCATACAATCCAGAATATGAATGACGATATCTGCACAATCTAATTCACTATCATGATTTTCTGAATTGTATTGAGCTACACGCTTTAATGATGGGAAATGTTTGTGATGGTATGTCACTAAAACATTACCTTCTAAAAATACACTTAGTGAGATTGGTGAGTAATCATCATTAATAATACTATGAAATATCATATATTGATACGCGTCATATTCTTTATATTTAACTCGTGGGTCACCATTGATAGCATCATCTATTTCTAAGTAATTGAAATCAAAATGATTTTTTAAATATTCATTTTCTTCATCAGTGGCATTTTCAAAATCATACCATATAATCGTTGCATCTTTAGGAATCTCTTTCACATTTGAAACTAATGTAAGAGGTTGCGATAAAGATTGAAATCTAACGGTCACCGTCATCTTTCTTACCCCCTCATACTTTATAAATTACATTTTATCATGAATTATGTTACATGTATGTGCTCTTTTCGGTTAGTATAGTGTTATAACTAAGGAGGTTAAATAAATGAACAAGACATTTACCGTAACCCGAACTGTGACAGAAGATGCTATAGATGATAATAATCATATGCATGACGCATATTATAATATTATTTTTAGCGAAGTCATTAATAAATTCAATGAGGTTCATGGTTTATCATTACCAGAGAGAGACCGTCTACAGTATACAGTTTTTACTGTTGAAACACATACTACTTTTTTACATGAATTAACACTTGGTCAAGAATTCAATATAGAGTTATTCCTTTATAATTACGATGACAAACGAACTCATTTCTTTCTGAGAATGTTAATTGATAATCAAGAAGTTGTTGCAACCAATGAGGTTATGATGTTAGGAATAGATAGGACACAACGTCGTGCTGCACCATTTCCAAAACATTATCTGAATGCTATACAAGATTATGCTCATAAGCAAGAAAAAATTGAATGGCCACCACAATTAAGCCACTCAATTGGAATACCATATAAAGGAGAATAATAATGTCTATAAGAGAAAAATTAGTAATAGAGCTCATGAATTTAAAAGACACTGTAAAATACGAATTGTCAGAATTAAATGAACAACAATATTTGTTTATGAACGGCCCAGCACCTCAATTGATGAAGCGTGCTATGAAAATGAGCTATATTCTAGGCCAAAAAGAAGCAATTGATTACCTTTTATTACTCATCGACACTAGCCATGAGAATGTCTTACTAGATCACTGTCATGACTATCAAAAACAAATTCAAAGTAAACAATTCTCTTTACAAGAAGATATTATTCACCAAATAAATCAGTCAAAGGACTTCGAATCATTTCTATCAACTTACTATGTAAATAAAGGCAAATATGATATCATCAGCAAAATACAAACTTTCCTTTAATAAATACTATTGTTTAAACAAAATGATTATCTCATTCATCACTAGTTGATAAGCATAGCATTGGTAATTGACTTCATCCTTCCTTTTAGAACAACATTCATATCACTTTTAAAATTCAGTTAGCAATCTATTCAATTCCTACTCTAAAATTGATTTAGTGATGTGTTTTAACACCTTGTGGGATTGGCGTATGGGATAGATAGGAAAATCATGCACCATTTTAGGATACTCTTTAAACTCAACATCGTTCCCACATTCCTCTAGAGCATGAGTAAATGCATGCATGTCTGGGCTTAATATTTCTCTGCCACCTCCATACATATATATAGGTGGCAACCCTTTTAGAGTACCATATAATGGTGATATACGCGCGTCTGATAAAGGTAAATCATTTGCCCAAGATTTCATGAGTTGATGAACACCAAATCGACTAACTAAGATATCATTTTCTTCCAACGTTTGCGTAATATTAGGATTAGTTAAAGTGGCATCTAAAAGCGGTGAAAGTAAAAATAACTTTCTAGGGACTTCTTGATTATCATTGATAAGTGATTGAACAAAACTTAATGCTAGTCCCCCACCAGAACCATCCCCCATCATAACAATGTTTTCCGCACCAACTTCTTCAACTAATTGATTATAAACATCACGAATCGCTTTGAACGTTTCTAAGTAGTGATAATCCGGTGACTTTGGATAGATAGGTAAAACGACCTCGTGCAATGTATTTAAAGTTAGTTTATCCAAAAGTCTCCAATGAAATGGAGAAGGTTGCAAAGTATTATATCCACCATGTAGATAGAGTATCTTTTGATTCTTCTCATGTCTAAAATTAAATCTAAACACTTGCATATCATTTAGAGTAAGTTTATCTAAATTTGACTTTACATTAAGTGTCGCAGGTTGCTGATGTTTTTTACTATTTTCGATACTTCTCTTTTCTAAAAATTTTTTAACTTCATCATGACTACTAAAAAGTATCGATCTATTGTGAAGAATGTATTTATTAACCACGCGATTCATCATTCTATTTTTCATTAATCAATCTACCTACCTCTATTAAAATTTTAAATTTAAGAAATAATTTGTTTAAATATCTATATACCTTTGCAAAAAAAAGATATAATGATAAGTATGTCATTTTAAAGAAATATTTTTTAATCAATACTAAGGATACTAGATTAAACCCAATTATAACAGACATAAAATCAAAAAGATAAACTTAGTAAATTTGCATATAAAGGAGGCATTTAAATGTCTGAAACATTACAAAACCAAAGACAATTCAACTCTCAATTTGAACATCAAGAAATCCATCGTGGAAAAAGATATGGTAAAAAGAAACGTTCATGGGTAAGTCTCATTATTCAAGTTTTCGTTTTAGTATTAACTGCTATTACTGGCTATAGCATGCTTAAACAACCTATATTTAAAATTTCATTTGTAAATGAAACTATAAATTTTCATCAATTAAGAAATTTTCAAGATACCGTTACAAAAATCGGTAATTTAAATTTAGGTAATATTGATCAATTACAACAGTCTGTCGATAATCTCATCATTATATTTAATATTTTCTTTGTCCTATGTCTGATTAGTTTGTTTATAACCGTAATTACAATTATTTTTAATCGCACAGCACTTAAAGTAATCAATATATTACTTTTAGCTATTATGCTAGTCATTACATTGTATTTCAGTTATATCATACATACAATTGCTCAGAAAATTTCCGAATCTCTAAAACAATATTATTTAACAGTATCACCAGAACAAGTATTAACTGAAGCAGATGCGATTCACAATGCACTGATACTCATTGGATGTAGTATTGCGTTATTGATTGTAAGTTTGTTTTTCCGTAATCGTTTACCACGTATTAAATAAAGATGATTTTAATGTTCTTTTAATACGAGAATCATCTCTTTTGTTTATGATTCCGGGACATAAAGTTTCTGGATAAGTGAAAAAGACAAATTCTATTGAAATAATATAGAATTTGTCTTTTTATAAAAATAACCACCTAGACGCTCTTAACGTCGTAGGTGGTTATTTACATCTCTTAATTATTTATCTTGTTGCGAAGGATAATCTTCAGCATTTGCTTTTTCAGCTGATAATTGAGCCTTTTTCTTGGCCTGTAAGAACAAGCTTAATATCAGTGCAATCGCACTAATAATTGTAGCAACAATGAATGCATCATTTACACCTTCTACAGATGCAAGTTTATTGACATGTTCGAGTAATACTTTCATTGCTGCAGACTCACCACCATACTGTTGGGCAAGTTCACGCATATGGTCTTGAATGACGGGATTCGTTTTATCTAACTCTTCACTAAAAGCAGAAAGATGATTTGTTTGTTGTGTCGTCATAACCGTAACCAAAATAGCTGTACCAATTGAACCAGCTAATTGTCTCATTGTATTAACAAACGCATTACCATGAGAAATTAAGCGTGGTGGTAAAGCATTCATACCTGCTGTCATAATAGGCATCATTATAAACGCCATACCAAATGAACGCACAATATATATCCACATAATATGAAGATATGTTGTATCCATGTTTAATTTACTTAATTCCCATGTCGCATACGTCATAATACCAATACCAAATATTGCTAATGGTTTAATACCGATTGTATCTAACAATTTACCTGCCACCGGACCTAATGCTCCCATGACTAATGCACCTGGCAATAGTAATAATCCAGAGTCTAATGCTGAAAAACCTCTAAGATTTTGTAAATATAATGGAAGTAAAATCATTCCTCCGTATAAACTCATCATCACAATCATATTGATAATAGTTGTAAGTGTATAAGTTGGATATTTTAATACTTCCAAGTTCAACATTGGCGCTTTCATTCTTAGTTCTCTTAAAATAAAGAAGATAATGAAAACCGTACCAACAATAAACATTGTTACAATCTCGGTTGATCCCCATCCTTTATTACCGGCTTCTGAGAAACCATATAATAAGGAACCAAATCCAATCGTACTATAAATAATTCCAGGGATATCTGCTTTCGGATTTGTCGTACTTTGATACAACTTAAACCAAAATAGACCAATTACGATAGCAATAATACCTATAAAGAACATGCCGTAAAACATCACATTCCAATGATAATTTTGCACAATATAACCTGAAAGTGTTGGACCGATTGCAGGTGCTAATATCATTGCAATGCCCATTGTCCCCATTGCCACACCGCGTTTTTCAGGTGGGAAAATGGTAACAATAACGTTAGAACCTAACGGCATCAATATACCTGCGCCTATGGCTTGTAATATACGTCCACTCATCATAATTGGGAAATTAAATGAGATTGCACAAACTAAGGAACCTAACGTAAATAGTGCTAAACCTATAATAAACAATTTTCTATAAGAATATTTATTAAATAAAAAGGCACTAATAGGTATTAATATACCGTTCACTAACATAAAACCAGTCATTAACCATTGACCAGTTGAGGCAGAAATATTAAACTCTGTATTTATTTTAGGCAATGCCACATTTAATAGAGTTTGGTTTAGAATCGCGATAAACATACCAAATAACATTGCCGCTAAAATTTTACCTCTTGTTATACCTTTACCAAAAATAAAGTTAGACTCTTGATTTTTAATTCTTTCATTCACTCTACCTTCAGTAGAATTTGGATCGATAGGGTTCAACACATCGTTTGATGCGTCATCTTCCTCTTGGTTCTTATGACTTAATGCGTTTCTATCCTCTTTACTTTCTGTATTGATAGATTGAGATGCATTATCTATTTCTGAGTCAAAGTGATTTTTTCGTTTTTCATCTTCAATATCATTTGATTGCGTTGAATCAGTATTTGACTTAGTTGTTTGTTCTAAATCGCTTGCTTTAAATTTAGATTGATTGCTTTCTCTCTTAGAATCTATTGTCGAACGTTGTTCCACTCTTCTGTCTTTATTTTTTCTTTTACGCTTAATTAAAAAGAAATTAATAAAACCAATGAGTATGAGCGCTACTACAATATATATAATAATGAAGGTCGCTGTCATAAAATGACCCCCTTAATTTTTATGAATTTTAACTTCAGCGTTCATACCTGGGACAACATTTTTAGATGGATTAGAATCTAAAGAGATTTTTACGGGTACTACCTGAGAAACTTTCGTATAGTTACCGTCGCTATTTGATGAAGGCATCAATGAAAAGCTAGCTGCAGTCGCTTGGCCTACTTCTTCAACCTTACCTTTGATTGATGCTTTTTGACCGTCGATATCTACATCAACATCGTTGCCTTTTTCCACGTCAGAAATATCTTTTTCATCTACATTAGCTGTTATATATAGATCATCTAAATTATATGCATATGCAATTGGGTTCCCTGCTTGAGTCATAGAACCTTCGATACCATCTGTTTTAACAATCGTACCTTTTTGTGGCATTTTGATGTTCATATCTTTTGATTGCCCATCTTGGCCTTGTGCTAAAACTTCTGCTACTTTATCACCTTTATCAAGTTTGTCTCCTTGCTTAACATTAAGAGATTTAATTTGTCCAGATGCAGGACTTGAGATTTTTATTTGATCTCCATCAACTTTTGCATTGTCAGTTGTCACATAACTTGTTGTGTTATGCCAGAACCAAAAGCCTAACACACCAATAACAACTAGGACAATGATAGTAATCACATTGATTAATATCATTTTTTTCATGAATATACCCTCCTATTTGCTTTTAAAATTCACTTTATCTATTATAGAGATGTGTAAATAAAAAATACACCAACATTTTTAATAATTGTGTTGGTTTAGAGTTTATTTATTTAAATTTTCTTTTTGATTTAGGTGAATATATGAAACAACGTGCGAAATATAAAATAATAAAAAGTTTAATCGAACTTTTAGAATACTATCCTTTTGATGAAATAACCATTAAAATGATATGTGCTTATAGTGGCGTGAATCGCTCTACTTTTTATGATCATTTTCAAGATAAATATCAATTACTAGATAAGATTCAAAATTATCATTTAAACAAATATATGTCATTACTACAATCCTTCTATAACGATTTTCATCATATCAAAACAGATCAAAAAAAATTATATAAATTTTTCTTATTGATAGCCAAATATATTAAACGTAAAGAAGCGTTCTACAGAGCAACGCTTGTAACATATCCTAATAAAGATATTGCATTAGATTACATTAACGCCACTAAAACATGTTATGAAAAAGTCATGGATAGATATGAAACCTCAATAAATAATAAACGTATGTTTATCATTTATTCAGTTGGTGGTCAAGCAGGTGTATTTATCGATTGGTTACGTAATGGATGCCTCGAATCTCCTCAAGAGGTTGCTCAAGTTCTTTTAGCAAATACAATTAAATTACAACGATAAAA
>NZ_JBRIKK010000017.1:0-60069 GCF_052976705.1 Staphylococcus sp. MSU001 | reverse complement strand
AAAAATTTATACAAAGCGTTTAATCATTTTTGACATGGGGTATCTCATACTAGTGAATAAAATATATAAATAAAGGAGACAATCAATTATGTTTGGATTAATAGGTATGATTATTGTCGGCGGTATCATTGGATGGATCGCAGGTTTAATTTTAGGTAAAGACGTACCAGGAGGTATTCTAGGAAATATTATTGCTGGTATTGTAGGATCATGGGTTGGTACTATGATTTTAGGTGAATGGGGACCACAATTAGGTAAAATACACATCTTTCCAGCATTATTAGGTTCAATTATTTTAATCTTTATTATTTCATTAATTTTAAAAGCACTAAGAAAAAAATAATAAGTATAGATTAAGTTTAATTTAGGTAGAAAATGTGTTGCTTGATTATTTGAAAGTAATCAATTAATACAGTTAAAGTATGTGTGTTTATCTATACGCACGTAACTCAATGATAGATATTGATGATGTCTTTAATCGTTTGAGTTACATTAATTATAGTTATCAAAGCATCCAAACCAATAAAAATGGTGTGGGTGCTTTTTTCATGTTATAAAACATAAAAAAGGATGGCGCTGGGTTACGCCATCCAGGAGTATTATGTTCATGAATATAAAAGACTTTGTAGTTACTAATAACTACAATTTAATATTATCAGATTGCTATTTATCTGACAACATTAAAAGTTTTGATTTTTAAAATTTCCAACAAAATTGAGAAAATTATTACTTTGATTTAAAGGCCTCTGTTCGGTTTCATAAGCCATTGGTGATATGTAATAATGAATTGTAAAACGACATCGAGGAGGTTTCTTATGGACAGTTTAATTACATTTATCATTATTACATTATTGATTATTATAGTGCCTGGGCCAGATTTCATTATTGTAATGAAAAATACTATTAACTCAAGTAAAATGAATGGTTTTATGGCCGCATTTGGTATCACTACGGGGCATATTTTATACTCTTCATTAGCAATTTTTGGAATTATATACATACTTACGAGTTTACACTTTGTTTTTTTAACAATAAAAATATTGGGTGCTTGTTATCTTATTTATCTCGGAATCAAAAGTATTTTAAGTGCGCACAGTTCTGTTGATTTTAGTAAACAAGCTTTAGCTGATGTCAGAAATGTGAGTTATATCACTTCTTTTAGACAAGGTTTTTTAAGTACAAGTCTTAACCCTAAAGCTTTATTATTTTATGTTAGTATATTCCCTCAGTTTCTTTCTAACGGTAATATACATATGAAATCTGAGATTGCGTTATTTGCTTTTTCAGTTGTTGTAGTTACATGCTTATGGTTTTTATTTTGTGTATTTATCTTTCAATATATTAAATTATTATTCAGCAGACCAAGATTCAAAGCTATATTTGATTATATTGTAGGGTTTGTTTTAATTGGCTTATCTATTAATTTATTATTAAGTAAAAGTAGCTAAGTCAGAAATGAGGAGATAGAATGGAAGTTTATTTAGTGAGGCATGGTGAGTCGCAGTCCAATTATGATAATAAGCACGGGTATCTATATTTTTGTGGACAGTTAGACATCCCTTTGACGGAAAGAGGTATAAAAAGCGCTAGAGAACTATCTGCTTATTTTAAAAATAAATACATTGACACTGTATATGTATCAGATTTAAAAAGAACAAGGCAAACGTATGATGAGCTATTTCCTTATGATCTTCCAACAATATATACTAAGACGTTAAGAGAGCGTTCGTTAGGTGTTTTTGAAGGGAAAAATAAAGAAGAAGTTTGTAAAGACAAAAGGTTCGAAAAATATTTCCATGATCCTAATTATAAATACTTTAGACATAGTTTTTCACAAAAAGCACCACAAGGAGAAAGTTATCAAGATGTCTATGATAGAGTGGTTACTTTCATTGAAAATGAGCTTAATCAACGGCAAAGACGTGTAGTGATAGTTGCGCACCAAGTTGTAATTAGATGTTTTTTCGTCTATTTTAAAATGATAACTAAGGAAGAAGCCTTATCGACGGAAATTCTTAATTGTTATCCATATTTAATTAAAAAAGAAATGAAGTCTTGAATACATATATAATCATTTGAGTTGTAAAATTGTAATTGCTGGCTAAATTGATATTAATTCTCTATCAAAAGGTATGATTGAGGTCTATCAACAACCGTAGCAATATTGTTATATATAATATAGGATTGTGAGTGAAGCCTGGGGCATAGATTATCGATGCCTCAGGCTTTCATAACATACAATAAGTCAATGATAGAATTAAAAATACACACAAATATCAAACCATTTTTTACAAGAGGGTGGGGCCCCAACAAAGAGAATTTCACCGAGAAATTCAACAAGCAAAGCAAGTTGGGGATGGGCCCCAACAAAGAGAATTTCACCGAGAAATTCAACAAGCAAAGCAAGTTGGGGTAGGCCCCAACAAAAAGAATTTTAATGTAAATTCTACCTCTCTTACCCCTTTACTTGATTAATTTATTTTATTTGAAGTAGATGGGTGTACTGAAAGTGTGACAATAGAACTAACAAGTAATGCAAGTATCGTTAAGGAAGCCATAAGCGTAATGACAATTTGTCCCATAATTAAGCTAATGATTACTAAAAACCCCCATATCATCAGTGCGCTTATTTGTAATATCGCCGATATGATTCTACATGCAAGATGATTAAATATACCTAATATGAGTGCTGGTAAAGCCATTATAACTATTGTCGTAATGGCTATGAGTACTGTATAAGGTTCGTTATAGTTGATTGTGTGTGGGCCTGTTGGATATTTTGCTAAAACAAGTACTAAGCCGATGGTAGATAGTATTGATAAGATAATAAATGTTAAACGTATCTTCATAATGATTTTCCTCATTTCTTTTTATTTAGAAAAATATATATGCTATATTAATTTTATTGTGTAATAAATATATTGAATTGTCAAAATAGCGAAAGCATGTTTCAAAAAGATGAGATGATGAATTAACTCGAATATCAAACAAGCCCAAAAAAGATGTTAGTCCAACATCTTTTTTGGGCAAGTAAAATAATGTGCTATAGAAAAAGCCTTTTGTTTTATTTATTAAATACTTCTGTGTCTATTCCTTTTTTCTTAAGGAAAGTAGTGATTTTATCTTGTTGTTTTTTATTTACATCACCTGAATATTTTGTGGGTACATCAACAACGTTAATTGAATTTTGTGGTTGGTAGTTTAATTTCTCAATGTCTTCATCTACGTTTGAAATAGTACTATTTAAAGCGTGAAAATAATTAATTATACGATCTGTTGAATCTTTATATTCTTCAGGGATGTGATTGTTTTTTATAAATTTTTTAAAATGCAAATCATTTTTAACTGCTAAATTGGATAACTTGCTAAGACGATCAGCTTGTGATTCTGTGATTTTAGGATTACTATCACTTTGCTTATCTAATTTATGTTGCATGACATACTTATTATCAAGTACATCACTATTCGCTTGTAAATATTTTTCTAAAGCTTGCTTCATCTCTTTTTCGCTAATTTTTTGTCCTTTTTTGTTTGAAGAAAAAATATCTTTTTCCTTTAAGGTTTTAGCATTTTTAGGTGCATGAGCGTTGCTGTGATGTTCTTGGTTATTGTTATCGTTCGTATTTGAGCATGCTGCAAGTGTTAAAGACAATGCTAGTATCAAGTATGTAATGACTCTCTTTTTCATAGAATTGAGTAACTCCTTTTACGTCTCTATCATTAAACAGTGTTTTAAATTTATACATCTATTAGAGTATCATTTATCGAAAAATATTTGAATATTTTAGAACTACATTTACCGTTAGATATGACTAAATTATGTCGGATTATATGAATAATATACTTGTTTCAATAGGTTTTTTTTATAATAAAAAACAGAGCTCCACCATGGGAACTCTGTGAGGTTAAAATATTTATGATAAGTAACGTTTTAAAAATTAATTTCTAATTATATAATCGAATGCATTAAGTGCAGCATTGGCACCAGCACCCATAGAAATAATAATTTGTTTATTTTTTTGATCAGTAACGTCACCAGCTGCAAAGATACCAGGAACGTTTGTTGCGTTATCGCGATTAATCATAACCTCGCCACGTTCATTTAATTCGACAGCATTTTGCAACCAAGATGTATTAGGAACTAATCCAATCTGTACAAATATTCCATCTAAATTAACTACTTGTGACTCTCCGGTAGTCATATCTTCATAGCTGATACCTGTAACGTAATCGTCACCAATTACTTCTGTTGTTTTAGCGCTCGTTTTAATATCAACATTAGGTAGTGAGCGTAGACGTTCTTGTAATACGCTATCAGCTTTTAATTCAGAAGCGTATTCAAATAATGTTACGTGTTTAACGATGCCGGCTAAATCAATAGCTGCTTCTACACCAGAATTACCACCACCGATGACAGCGACATCTTTATTTTCAAATAAAGGTCCGTCACAGTGAGGGCAGAAAGCCACGCCTTTATTGATTAGACGGTCTTCCCCTGGGATGTTTAGTTTGCGCCAACTTGCACCTGTAGAAATGATGGCAGTTTTACTTTCTAAAACAGCATCATTTTCTAAAGTTACTCGAATAGCTGAATCTGTTTTTTCGATATTTGTAGCACGAATACCAGTCATTGTATCAATATCATATTGTGCAATATGTTCTGCAAGATTTGATGAGAACTCTGAACCTGTCGTTTCTTTAACAGTGATGAAGTTCTCGATACCAGCAGTATCATTAACTTGACCACCAATGCGATCAGCGACAATACCTGTACGTAGCCCTTTACGTGCTGTATAAATTGCAGCACTACCACTTGCAGGTCCGCCACCAACGATTAACACGTCATAAGGATCTTTATCGTTGAATTCAGAGGCATCTTGCGTGCTTCCTAATTTAGTTAAAATATCTTGAACTGTCATGCGTCCGTTACCAAATTCTTGACCATCTAAGAAGACGGCAGGCACTGCCATAATGTTTTCAGATTCTTCACGGAAAACAGCGCCATCAATCATAGTATGAGTGATGTTAGGATTAATAACACTCATTAGGTTTAACGCTTGAACGACGTCAGGACACTTTTGACAAGTAAGACTTACAAAGGTTTCGAAATGAAATGGACCTTCGAGTCCTTTAATTTGATCGATAATGGATTGCTTTTCTTTAGGTGCTCGACCACTCACTTGTAGTATAGCTAATACTAGAGAGTTAAATTCATGGCCTAAAGGTATGCCAGCAAATGTAATACCTGTTTCTTCACCAGGGCGGTTAACTGAAAAACTTGGTGTACGTTTTAAAGATTTTTCAGTAATTGTTATGTGTGCTGACATCTCAGCAATCTCATTTAATAATTCTTTGAGTTCGTTTGATTTATCATCAGAGCCTAGGCTGGCAACGAATTCAACGTCGCCTTCCATAAGCTCAAGTAATTGTTGTAATTGTTGCTTTAAATCAGCATTAAGCATATTTTAATGCCTCCTTAGATTTTACCTACTAAGTCTAAACCAGGTTGTAATGATTCTGAACCTTCTTCCCATTTAGCTGGGCAAACTTCACCTGGATGTTGACGTACATATTGAGCGGCTTTAATTTTGTTAACTAATGTACTTGCGTCACGTCCGATTCCGTCAGCATTAATTTCTGCTGCTTGTACCACACCATCAGGGTCGATAATGAAAGTACCACGTTGTGCTAAACCAGATTCTTCATCCAACACATCGAAATTGCGAGTGATTGTTTGAGAAGGATCACCAATCATGCTGTATTCTAGTTTGCTGATTGCATCAGAATGGTCGTGCCAAGCTTTGTGTACGAAGTGTGTATCTGTTGATACTGAGTACACGTTAACGCCTAATTCTTGTAATTTAGCGTATTGATTTTGTAAATCTTCTAATTCAGTAGGGCATACGAATGAGAAGTCAGCAGGATAGAAACATACAACGTTCCAAGAACCTTTAAGATCTTCTTGAGTAACTTCTTTAAACTCATCTTTTTTTGGATCGTAAGCTTGTGCTGTGAAAGGTAAAATTTCTTTGTTAATTAAAGACATAGATAAATTCCTCCTGAAAAGTTAAGTGTTAATTAGAATTACTTAAAAATAATTGTTTGTTTATAATAATTCTAATCTCTTGTTTAGTATTATTACATCTTGGCATTGAATAGTCAACTTTAGAAGTTCTTAAAATCTATGAAAGTATAAAAAAGCTATAATTAAGCCATTTTAAATCCTTCATTAATTAAAGAATAGCGAGTGAAAAAAGTTGAAAATCCAATGTGAAACTGAAATTTTCAAATGTGTATGACATTGAATCTCAGTTATCATTCTCAACTATGGTTATTTTATTGATAATGAAGTGTAATTTTATTACTACTTTATATATATAATAACATGTATCATACATGGATTTCCTTTTTTAGCATCTGTATAAAACAGAAAGAGTTATTTCCACAAGTTGTTATGACTTTCTGTGAAAATAACCCTATTAAACTTACTTTATTTATTAACCGAAAATGACACCTTACCGATACCACTATATTCAGCACGGTACGTGCCATATTCTAATTTTAATGGAGATATAAAAGTTCCAGATGAAATGATATCTCCTTTTTTAAGTTGTTTGCCGTGCGTGTGTAGTTTTTTAATTAGCCAATGAATAGCGTTTAAAGGATTTCCGAGTACTTCGGATGATTCTCCTGTGGCGATACATTTATCATCTTTATATAAATTTAAATGTACATTAGCAAATGCATCATTATCAAGTCCGTCTACAGAGTCACCTACTACGACAAGTCCTGTTGCGGTATTATCTGATATTAAATCTGATAAAGTAAAATTTGGAAACCAATTTTTATATCTTGCATCTGGAATTTCAATGCCTGGCGCGATACGGGTATGATATCTAATTGTTTCTAAATCAGCATCATAAGGTAAGTCTTCCTGCACTATAAAGATAATTTCTGGTTCTAGTAATGGTGAAAATAATTCTGAAAGAGAGACTGAGGCACCATCATTAACAATTTGGTTAGATAAGAGTGTTCCATATGCTGGTTCGTTAGTGTTAGCAATTGCTTGCGTTGCCTTGCTAGTCATACTAACTTTATACCCTGTAACAGTCGAACGGTCTTTGAAAGTTAATTGGTCAATTAGTTCTTCTTGTACATGATATGCTTCTTCTTCGTTTAATTGATAGTTCTCGCTAATGAAATCGATGGGTTTTTTATATCTATAAGCTTTAAATAAAACCTTAGCAACTTCTTTATTTGTTAGTGTCATATTGTATCCCCCTAAATTATCTGAAAATTGATACTTTTATGATAACTTCTAAATATGAAGTGTGCAAATCTATTTAAATATACTTCATTTAGGGTATAAAATTATTAATAACGTAAATTTTGATAGGAGTGGGTATAGTGTCAGATTATGTTTATGAGTTGATGAAACAACATCATTCAGTTAGAAAATTTAAGGATCAACCACTTAGTTCTGAGACGGTAGAAAAATTAGTAGAGGCGGGACAGAGTGCTTCTACATCCAGTTATCTTCAAACTTATTCTATTATTGGTGTTGAAGATCCAAGCATTAAAGCGCGTTTAAAGGAAGTGTCAGGTCAACCTTATGTTTTAGATAATGGTTATTTATTTGTATTTGTTTTAGATTATTATCGTCATCATTTAGTAGATGAAGTTGCGGCGTCAAATATGGAGACATCGTATGGTTCTGCAGAAGGACTATTAGTGGGTACAATAGATGTTGCATTAGTTGCACAAAACATGGCAGTTGCTGCCGAAGATATGGGGTATGGAATTGTTTATTTAGGGTCATTGCGTAATGATGTTGCGCGAGTGCGTGAAATTTTAAATTTACCTGATTATACGTTTCCGTTATTTGGTATGGCAGTTGGTGAACCTTCTGATGAAGAAAATGGGTCACCTAAACCGCGCTTGCCATTTAAACATATTTTTCATAAAGATCAGTATGATGCAAATCATCACCAACAACGTAAAGAATTGGAAGCATACGACCAAGTAGTGAGTGAATATTATAAAGAACGTACCCACGGTGTGCGTACAGAAAATTGGTCACAACAAATAGAAACATTTCTAGGACGTAAAACACGTTTAGATATGTTAGATGAATTGAAAAAAGCAGGATTTATTCAAAGATAAAAAGAACCTGAGACAGAAATACATGTCTCAGGCTGGGTGGGGCGATATTTTAAACACAAATTTTGCTCCGCTCTTTTTATAATTGTATATCGTAATGACCAATGACAACTTATCTTACATTTAATTTGCAGATAAATCGCCGTAATCATTTGAGTCAAATGTTTTTTTGTCCCAATGATTTGTTAAGCGTGCGGTACCTGTTCCAGCTAGCATTGAGTCATTAACGTTAAGTGCTGTACGACCCATATCGATGAGAGGTTCGATAGATATCAGTACTCCTGCTAGAGCAACTGGTAGATTAAGTGTAGATAATACGAGTATTGATGCGAATGTTGCACCGCCACCTACACCTGCAACACCAAATGAACTTATAATAACAACAGCAATAAGTGTAACAACAAATTGGAAGTCAATTTCTACATTTGCTACTGGTGCTACCATAACTGCTAGCATAGCAGGGTAGATTCCTGCACAGCCATTTTGCCCTATGGATAGACCAAAAGTTGCAGAGAAGTTTGCAATTCCCTCAGGTACACCTAAACGTTTTGTTTGCGTTTGAACATTTAGTGGTAATGCACCTGCACTTGATCGTGAAGTAAATGCGAAGATTAGTACTTCTATTGTCTTTTTCACGTATTTAACGGGATTGATACCTAAGACACTCAGTATAATTAAATGGATGATATACATTGTGATTAGAGCTGCGTATGAAGCAATTAAGAATTTACCTAACGTCCAAATTGCAGAAAAATCGCTGGTCGCAAGAGTAGAAGCCATAATAGCTAAAATGCCATAAGGCGTTAATCGTAAAACAAAAGTTACGATAGCCATAACGATAGAATAGATTGCTTCTATACCACGTTTAAGTAAGTTTCCATGTTCCGGTTGTTTTCTTGCAACTCTAAGATAAGCAAAGCCCACAAACGTTGCAAAAATAACAACTGCAATTGTCGAAGTTGTACGTTGTCCTGTGAAATCTAAAAATGGATTGCTTGGGAATACTTCGAGAATTTGTTGTGGTAAAGTGTTTGCAGTTAAATCTTTGGCTTGTTTTGAAATTTCTGTACCACGTGAATGTTCTGCACTACCTAAATCAATAGACGATGCATCTAAACCAAAGATCAAAGCGTAAAAAATTCCGACGATAGCTGCGATGGCTACAGTACCAATTAAAAACATAAAAATATAAGAACCGATCTTAGCGAATTTTTCACCAATTTGTATTTTGCTAAAAGCGGCAACAATTGAAATGAATATTAGTGGCATGACAATCATTTGTAATAGTGCAACATAACCATCTCCGACAATACTAAACCAGTCTGTTGATTGTTCGAGAGTTTTAGACTCTGCACCATATATGAGGTGTAATACAATGCCAAATACGATACCTATTCCTAAAGCGGTAAAGACGCGTTTAGGGAATGAAACGTGTTTTCTTGCCATAATATTTAACATAACTAGGAAAACAAGTAACACGATGACATTAATTACTGTAAAAAGTATTTCCATATGAATATATAGCTCCTTTTATAATTTTAGTATTCCGACATATGTAATAAGAATAAAGAGGGTTAAGAAGAAATTCAAGTTGTTGATTTATAGTTTTCTGATTCACTTAAAGCAGAATAGTGTGAAGGTGATTACTAGAATAATGAAAAATTGGAAGTTTATGTATATTAGAAAAGTGAGCAAAGAGGACATAAAGAGATTTACATTAATAAAAAAGACGCGTGCAATCATGCTATAAGAAGACATGATTGCGCGCGTTTTTTATTTAATATTATGAATAAGCATGAGTCAGCTATGAATATAAATCATTTATAAGTTAAATAGACGTGCAAAGAAACCTTTCTTCTCTTCTTTAGGTTGTTGTTGGTAAGTCGATTGAGAAGATGGTGTAGCTGATGTTGATTGAGAATGAGAAATTGACTCAGATTTTTCTGAGTTAGATACACTTCCTGATTCTGACAAGAACTCGCTTGTAGACGTACTTTTTGATTCAATTTCTGATTTGCTATTTGTATTACTTTCAGATGTTATCGAGTTAGACTCGGATAGAGATGAACTCATTGAATCATTTACTGATTCAGATTGGCTTAAACTTGCTGTAGTGCTTTGACTTGCGATGTTGCTCTGAGATATTGAAGCGCTATTTGACATTGAATCAAAATGACTGCGTAATTCACTATCTTTTAATTCGTTAGCTTTAGCGATGTCTTTAGATTGTTGTTTTTGTGCTGACTGAATAGCCTCTTGAGAATTTTGGATTGATTTTAAAGATTGGGCATTCGATTCTAATTTTGTTGTAATATCAGTCTGTAATTCTTTAAGTTCCTGTTGTTGGTGATGTACTTGGTTAATCATTTGCCCTAACATTTGACGTTCTTCTCGCATTTTTTGAATTTCAGAACGTAAATCTTCAACGAGTTGTGCTACATTTTGATCAGTTGGTAATTGGCTATCCTCGTCTTTAACAATGACTTGTAAAAAGTCTTTTTCCTTTTCAAGCTCTTCAAATGCTAAATCATAACTATTCGTTTGTTTAACTTTGTTAGCGATATCTGTAAATAATTCGATGTCATCTTCTTTAAAGTCTGTGGCTTCACGACCACGATATTCTGTTTTACTAAGGTGATAGCCTCGTTCCTCTAAATGTTGTACAATTTTTCGGACCTGCTTTTCACTTAGTTCTACACGTTGAGCAAATTCTTTAGTTAACATTGAAAAAGTCCCTTCATATTTTAATTATGTATGGTGACGTTTGTCTTCGGCCAGTGAAACGTCAGTCTTACCTCATATGATAGTTTACCTTTTCTTAATATTGATTTCAAGGTGTTTTAGACAGACTATCTTAAATTCATTTCTTTTAGGAGAGGGTAAATAATTTCTCTTGAAATGCCGTTTGCAAAAACATATTTAAGAATATAATTAGATTTGACGCTTGTGCCATAAATGTCCTTTGTTAATTCAATGTTAGCTTTAATAAATAAATCTACTTTTTGTGGCGTTTCCTTTTGGTTTTGATTTGGATGAATGTAGTCGATGTCGTCCTGCTTTTCAAATTGATTTTCAAAGAGGAATTGACGACGATGTTCTAGTGCGTTTCTGAGCTTGTCATCGATGTCAACAGTCGAGGGTTCTTTTGGAACTTCTAACATGATGAAATTAATATCTCTATTATGAACTTCTTGTGATAAAAGGTTTAATTGTTTTTCTATTGCCTCTAAAGTTAAGGACATTCTTTCATCATGATTGGGGCTTTCTTTTGCGATTAAGTAAATTAAAAATGCAGAATTGGTTGTTGCTTCGTAATGCGCAGTTGCTAAGCTAACTACAGTCTGGTTTTCAATTCCAACGATAAAGGCGTAATCATTTTCTGTTTTATTGTTTTCAAGTGAGCGTTTAAAAATTTTACTATCTTCATCTAAACCAATATCCAATTTATTATCATATAATTTGAGTGCCTCGCTAAATAATGGATCTTTAGCTGATTCTATTATTTTAAATTCCATGTTATATCCTCTCCCTAATATTATTCAATCGTAGCTAATTAGCTTTATTTAATGATAAAAAAAACCATAATGTCTGCTCGACTAAACAAACATTATGGTGCAATGCTTTTATAATGTAGAAATAAAATTATGCTTTAGGCCCTTCAGACTCTGCGGCATAATGAGTAATATCCACTTCTTTATATGCAGCATTATTATCTTCAACTTCATCATGAGAAGAACGATCACTGTTAGCAACAACGAGCATTTTATCGTTTAAAATATCTTGTTTATATCCTTCTAGTTCATTGTCAGTTAAATCATAACGAGATAATACTGCTTCTTCTCCATCTTCACCTGTAAGTAAACGAGACATACGGTCACTAAATGAGCCACTTGTAGACATTAATGAGATTTGAGAGTTGTGTAAATCATCTAAGTGCAACTTACTTTTACTGATAACAGCTAATTCTGTCTCTAAATAACCTTCAGATTTTTTTTGATTGATGACTTTATATAATTCGTCTTGGTTATTCACTACAGTAATTTTTGCCATGATTATCGCCCCTTTTAAAAATGTTGTCTTACATGGTTATACCCTAGTCTAATTTAATAAAACTATTACACAGATAATTATATAATTTTGTGTTAAAACATTTCAATGATAATTCATCCTTTAATATAACGCTTACACTGAATTTTGATGCTTTTTGAATCGTGAACATCTCTTTAATTATATTGAAAATACAACAAAAATTTGCTATTATCATTAAATAATTTATATGACTCATATAATCTAGAGAATATGGCTTTAGAAGTTTCTACCGTGTCGCCATAAACGACGCGACTATGAGTAACAATCCAATACATTAAGAGCAGTTTAAATCGCTAAAGCAACATAAAAGTAAAACGCATTTGGTATAACTGGAAACAAGTGAGGATACACATAAGCCTGTATAAATTGAGTGCAATTGTTTGAGGTTTATCAAATTTAATAAGCGTTTTTAGGACTACGTATGCGTATCTTCTTCTTAATTTGCTTTAAGGCAAAGTATTGCACGTTCACTCATAGATCCTGAAACTATTAATGGTAGTTTGAGGTTTTTTTGTATCTAGGAATCGAATTTGAATTTACTTGAGGAGGTTTTTTGAGTGGAGTCGTTAGGACAAAAAGTCAAAGAAGATGGCGTTGTCATCGATGAGAAAATTTTGAAAGTAGATGGATTTTTAAATCATCAAATTGATGCAAAGTTGATGAATGATGTAGGTAAAACATTTTATGAGTCTTTCAAAGACGCTGGTATTACTAAAATTTTAACTATTGAAGCTTCTGGTATTGCGCCTGCTATTATGGCTTCTTTTCATTTTGATGTTCCTTGTCTATTTGCTAAAAAAGCTAAACCTAGTACTTTGAAAGATGGCTTTTATAGCACGGACATTCATTCATTCACAAAAAATAAAACGAGTACAGTCATTGTATCTGAAGAGTTTTTAGGTCCAGACGATAAAGTACTTATCATTGATGACTTTTTAGCTAATGGCGATGCTTCGCTAGGTCTTAATGACATTGTAAAACAAGCAAATGCGACGACAGTTGGCGTGGGTATTGTGGTTGAAAAAAGTTTCCAAAATGGGCGCCAACGTTTAGAAGATGCAGGCTTATATGTATCTTCACTTTGTAAGGTAGCTTCATTAAAAGGCAATAAGGTAACTCTTTTAGGTGAAGCGTAATGAAAAATTTCATATTAAGTGTGCAACATTTGTTAGCGATGTATGCAGGGGCGATTCTTGTTCCTATTATTGTGGGGACAAGCTTAAAATTTTCAGCTGAAGAAATTGCTTATCTAGTTACGGTTGATATATTTATGTGCGGGGTAGCGACATTTCTTCAAGCGAATAAAGTCACAGGGACTGGATTACCGATTGTACTAGGATGTACGTTTACTGCTGTTGCACCTATGATACTCATCGGTCAAACCAAAGGACTTGATGTTTTATATGGTTCGCTTTTAATATCCGGTATCTTAGTTGTTTTAATTGCGCCTTTTTTCTCTTATTTAGTTAAATTCTTCCCACCTGTTGTAACAGGAAGTGTCGTGACAATTATTGGAATCAATTTAATGCCAGTTGCAATGAATTACTTGGCAGGTGGCGAAGGAGCGAAAAACTATGGCGATACTAAGAATTTAATGTTAGGTGGTATTACACTACTCATTATTCTTATTTTACAAAGATTTACAAAGGGCTTCTTGAAATCAATTGCGATACTTATAGGATTGGCAATAGGTACTGCTTTAGCTGGTATATTTGGAATGGTTGATATCAAACAAGTGGGCGATGCACATTGGTTTGGATTCCCTATTCCATTCAGATTTTCTGGTTTTGGCTTTGATGTAAGCTCGATACTTGTATTTTTCATTGTTGCAGTTGTAAGTTTAATTGAATCTACTGGTGTCTATCATGCACTGAGTGAAATTACTGGTAGAAAATTAGAAAGAAAAGATTTTCGAAAAGGGTATACTGCGGAAGGTCTAGCAATCATTTTAGGTTCAATATTTAATGCGTTTCCTTACACTGCATATTCCCAAAATGTAGGTCTTGTTTCTTTATCAGGAGCTAAAAAGAACAATGTGATATATGGAATGGTTATTCTTTTACTAATTTGTGGTTGTATACCTAAATTAGGTGCTTTAGCTAATATTATTCCATTGCCGGTTTTAGGTGGGGCAATGATAGCAATGTTTGGAATGGTTATGGCATACGGTGTTAGTATTTTGGGTAACATTAATTTCCAAAATCAAAATAATTTATTAATTATTGCAATTTCAGTAGGGTTAGGTGCTGGTATTAGTGCAGTACCTCAAGCATTTAAAGGATTAGGAGAACAATTTGCTTGGTTAACTCAAAATGGTATAGTGCTTGGCGCAATTTCTGCAATCATCTTAAATTTCTTTTTTAATGGTATAAAGTATAAACAAACCGAAGAAAATGTGAAATAATGTAACTAAGTATAAATAAAATTGGAGGCTGTTTTTAATGTGGGAAAATAAATTTGCTAAAGAATCTTTAACATTTGACGACGTGTTACTCATTCCAGCTGCATCAGATGTTTTACCAAGCGATGTTGACTTAAGTGTCAAATTATCAGATAAGATCAAATTAAACATTCCTGTTATCTCAGCAGGTATGGATACAGTAACTGAATCAAAAATGGCGATTGCTATGGCTCGTCAAGGCGGTTTAGGTGTTATCCATAAGAATATGGGCGTCGAAGAGCAAGCTGATGAGGTACAAAAGGTTAAACGTTCAGAAAATGGTGTTATTTCTAACCCGTTCTTCTTAACACCGGACGAAAGTGTGTATGAGGCTGAAGCATTAATGGGCAAATACCGTATCTCTGGTGTACCTATTGTCGATAATCAAGAGGATCGCAAGTTGATTGGGATTTTAACAAATCGTGATTTACGTTTTATTGAAGATTTTTCAATAAAAATATCAGATGTAATGACGAAAGATAATTTAATAACAGCTCCAGTTGGTACGACTTTAGATGAAGCCGAAGCTATTCTTCAAAAACATAAGATTGAGAAACTTCCATTAGTAGAAAATGGTCGTTTAGAAGGATTAATCACGATTAAAGATATTGAAAAAGTACTTGAATTCCCATATGCAGCTAAAGATGAACATGGTAGATTGTTAGCTGCAGCAGCAATCGGTACGTCTAAAGATACTGAAATTCGTGCACAAAAATTAGTTGAAGCTGGCGTAGATGCGTTAATTATTGATACGGCTCATGGTCATTCTAAAGGCGTTATTAATCAAGTTAAACACATTAAGGAAACATATCCTGAAATTACTGTTGTCGCAGGTAACGTAGCGACTGCAGAGGCAACACGTGCTTTATTTGAAGCAGGTGCCGATGTTGTTAAAGTAGGTATTGGTCCAGGGTCAATTTGTACGACACGTGTTGTTGCAGGTGTAGGTGTGCCTCAAATTACAGCAGTTTATGATTGTGCTACAGAAGCCCGTAAGCATGGTAAGGCTATTATTGCTGATGGTGGTATTAAGTTCTCAGGTGATATTATCAAAGCATTAGCTGCTGGTGGTCATGCGGTTATGTTAGGTAGTTTGTTAGCTGGTACAGAAGAAAGTCCTGGTGCAACTGAGGTATTCCAAGGTAGACAATATAAAGTTTATCGCGGTATGGGATCTTTAGGTGCTATGGAAAAAGGTTCAAATGATCGTTACTTCCAAGAAGATAAGACGCCAAGAAAATTTGTTCCTGAAGGTATTGAAGGTCGCACAGCTTATAAAGGACCATTACAAGATACAATCTATCAACTTATGGGTGGCGTTAGAGCTGGTATGGGTTATACTGGTTCAGAAAACCTAAAAAAATTACGTGAAGAAGCACAATTTACACGTATGGGACCAGCTGGCTTAGCTGAAAGTCATCCTCACAATGTTCAAATTACGAAAGAATCACCAAACTATTCTTTCTAGTGTTAAACTTTGAATGATGAATTAATCATTTGTAGGAACGCGCTTAATTCTTAAAACAAAAATGCTTAATGATACGGTAACAATACTTAAAGCTATCATTTAGGGCATTGATAGGCGCGTTTCTCTTACTTTTACATAAAATAAAACAATAAAGGAGATTCATGACTATGGAAATGGCGAAAGAGCAAGAGCTGATTCTTGTTTTAGACTTTGGTAGCCAATATAACCAGTTAATTACGCGTCGTATCCGTGAGATGGGCGTTTATAGTGAATTACATGATCACGAAATTTCTATTGAAGAAATTAAACGAATGAATCCTAAAGGTATCATTCTTTCAGGTGGTCCAAATTCAGTGTATGAAGAGGGGTCATTTACTATAGACCCTGAAATTTATAATTTAGGTATTCCAGTTTTAGGTATTTGTTATGGTATGCAATTAACGACTAAGCTTTTAGGTGGTAAAGTTGAGCGTGCCAATGAGCGTGAATATGGCAAAGCTACAATTAACGCTAAATCAGATGAACTTTTCTTTGGCTTACCTTCTGAACAAACAGTATGGATGAGTCATTCTGATAAAGTAATTGAAATTCCTGAAGGATTTGAAGTAATCGCAGATAGTCCAAGTACTAATTATGCAGCTATTGAAGATAAAACACGTCGTATTTACGGTGTACAATTCCATCCAGAAGTACGTCACACTGAATATGGGAACGACTTACTAAGAAACTTCGTTCGCCGTGTTTGTAATTGTACAGGGGAATGGACGATGGAGAATTTCATTGAAATTGAAATTGAGAAAATTCGTCAACAAGTAGGTAATCGTAAAGTATTATGTGCAATGAGTGGTGGAGTAGATTCATCCGTAGTTGCTGTACTTTTACATAAGGCAATCGGCGACCAACTAACATGTATTTTTGTGGACCATGGTCTTTTACGTAAAGGTGAAGGTGACATGGTCATGGAGCAATTCGGTGAAGGTTTTGATATGAATATTATTCGTGTTAATGCTCAAGAACGCTTCATGAGTAAACTAAAAGGTGTTTCTGATCCAGAACGTAAACGTAAAATCATTGGTAACGAGTTTGTATATGTCTTTGATGACGAAGCTGCGAAATTAACAGATGTAGATTTCTTAGCTCAAGGTACGTTATATACGGATGTGATTGAATCAGGTACTAAGACAGCTCAAACAATTAAATCTCACCACAATGTAGGTGGATTACCTGAAGACATGGAATTTGAACTTATTGAACCGATCAATACATTATTCAAAGATGAAGTGCGTGCATTAGGAATAGAATTAGGTATACCTGAACACTTAGTTTGGAGACAACCATTCCCAGGACCTGGATTAGGTATCCGTGTACTTGGAGAAATTACTGAAGATAAGCTTGAAATTGTTCGTGAATCAGATGCGATTTTACGTGAAGTGATTCGTGAGGAAGGTCTTGAAAGAGACATCTGGCAGTACTTTACAGTACTTCCAGGTATTCAATCGGTCGGTGTCATGGGAGACTACCGTACGTATGATCATACTGTAGGTATTCGTGCGGTAACATCCATCGATGGCATGACTAGTGACTTTGCTAGAATTGATTGGGAAGTCTTACAAAAGATTTCAAGTCGAATTGTCAATGAGGTGGACCACGTTAATCGCGTTGTCTATGACATTACCTCTAAGCCACCAAGTACAATTGAGTGGGAATAGAATATAATAATTCAACAACCCTTTAACCGCAATGGTTAAAGGGTTGTTTTTGTATTTTCGAAGTTGGGAAAAGGGCAGAAAATATCATTGATGAAAATGTATTAAGTATTAATGAATAACTATATTTATTAACCAATTCAGCTAATGGTGACAGAAACTAAGGGAGTTGTTATAAATCGAGGTGAATATAAGAAAAACCCACAAAATGGTAAAGTGCAACTTGTTTATAATGAATATGTACAGCTAGTAGAAGTACTTATTAAGCCAAGTGATCTTTTGAAAGTTCGTGATGATATGCTTGGGAGGTGTCATAAACTATTTACTGAGAGAAAAGCTTTTACAGGTGATACTCCGGTAATTGTTAATATTGGTGAATGGGATAAAGGCGATGAAGAAGATACACAGAGAGCAATAGATAAAATAAATGAAAACTATCCTAATAGAACAATGATTGTTGATGATATACCGTTAGAGGATTAAATAGAGCCTATCTGAAAATGTTCAGATGGGCATTTTTGATTTTAATTGTGATATTATTTTATTTGTATTTAAATTGATTAATAAATGATAATCTAAAAGGGATAAGATTAAAAAATAATAGGAGAATGGTAATTGGACAAAGTTAATTACTTTTTAAAAGCTTTAGTATTGGTAATTATGCTTCGTTGTACCATGAATTATTTACTTCCGTCACCTGATACAATAACTTTTAAAATTTTAGATGGGCTTGCTTTTGGTGTTTTAACTGTATTTTTAATTAATTGGATTATTGGAATTTTTAAGAAGTATTCACAAAAATAAATTGCTCATTTATGTTGATTTTGAAATTGTTAAAAATTCTAAGTATCGATATCAATAAAGCAATTGGAATAAAGCATCTATGATTATTTGAAAACATAAGTTATAATATATTCAAAAATATTTTTGAATGAGGTGTAATTATGATTCAGACTATTGTAACTGCTGCTATTCTTTATATTGCGACAGCAGTAGATTTATTAGTGATTTTGTTAATATTTTTTGCTAAAGCAAAGACTAAAAAGGAATATCGAGATATTTATATTGGTCAATATGTAGGATCTGTGACATTGATTGTCGTAAGTTTATTCTTTGCCTTTGTCTTAAATTATGTTCCTGAAAAATGGATATTAGGATTATTAGGGTTAATACCGATTTATTTAGGAATTAAAGTGGCTATTTATGATGATTGTGAAGGAGAAAAGAGAGCTAAAAAAGAATTGAATGAAAAAGGATTGTCTAAATTAGTTGGTACGGTTGCAATTGTTACGATAGCAAGTTGTGGTGCTGATAATATTGGTTTATTTGTTCCGTATTTTGTGACATTAAGTGTTACTAATTTATTAATTACTTTGTTTGTCTTTTTAATTTTAATTTTCTTCTTGGTATTTACTGCACAAAAATTAGCTAATATTCCAGGAGTTGGAGAAATTGTTGAGAAATTTAGCCGTTGGATTATGGCTGTTATTTATATAGCTTTAGGTCTATTTATTATTATAGAAAATGACACTATTCAAACAATTTTAGGATTTATATTTTAATTTAGGGTGTGATTTCATATGAGTTATGAAAATGCTTGTGATGTGATCTGTGTACATGAAGATAAAGTTAACAATGCTTTAAGTTTTTTAGAAGATGATAAATCTAAGAAATTACTTAACATTTTAGAAAAAATTTGTGATGAGAAGAAATTGAAAATTATATTATCTTTGATTAAAGAAGATGAGTTGTGTGTTTGTGATATTTCTTTGATATTGAAAATGAGTGTTGCTTCAACTTCACATCATTTAAGACTTTTATATAAAAATGAGGTACTTGATTTTTATAAAGAGGGAAAGATGGCATATTATTTTATTAAAGACGATGAAATAAGAGAATTTTTCTCTAAAAATCAGAAGGGTTTTTGAAACGAGTTGAAAACGAGTTTCCTCTTGCTTTGATATTATACAGAAATAATACTAAAATAAAAAAATAAATGTAAGTGTGATTTATAAACACAAAAGTAGATGTTTAACATTTACAATTATAGTTTTCTTAAAGATAATGAACGTATCTACTGAAATGTACTACTCAAAATTGAGTATCCTTTAAATGACTGTATCCGCTAGATGTAGTCTTTTTAACTTGTCAAAACTTGACATTTCATAAAGTTACAAACAGACTTAAAAGTACGCTTGTAACCAGTACCTTAAAATAGGGAAGTGGTTTGATAAAAGAATAAAGGGTGCCCCAAATTAGGGGTGCCTTTTAATATCCTCAAATTTGGGTATATTGGTTTATACTCAGCTCAAAATTGAGCTCAGTAATAGAACTGATTAGCTATAAATATATTTAACTGGCTCAAATGTGAGCTCGTTAATTAATAATACAAATGCTGACGCACTAAGTCAGTGCATTAGAAAACGACTATATCCGTTCTCTAAATTCTGAAAAGCTGAATGTGGCTTGTCTAACTTATATATTTACGTTGTGAGAAATACAATTTTGAAGTATTTTAGTGCATGAGCTGACGTAACAATTTGTGACGTTAGCTACATAAGTATTCGATAAAGAGAGTAGGGAAACACGACGCCCTTTGTAATGTGGTCTAAGTGGGGAATAAACGAAATGCTTCCTTATTCATGGTGTCGTGAAACGCTACCCCATGTGTAGCAGCTTGCGACGTTAGTAAGTGAATACAGCAAACCGCTTCGATACATAGATACATTACCAATTTAGATATGTGTTATTACACGGGTGTAGTCCTAATTTAGGATTGCAGCATTTATCAGCTTGTTGATTTAGCGATATGGTTAAAGGTTTTGTGTTTTGTTGATCCCTTAAATAAATAGACAGATTACTAAATTGGAGTTTTTTAAATGAGCTCTTTAATGTTTAAAAAAAGAATTAAGTGGTATATTTAACTAGTAATAACCTTTATATATTTAGCCAATGGCATTGGCTCGAGGTAGTTGCTAGTACTCATTCTGACCTTTTAGCATCTATAATTTTAATTATATTCTTGTTAGGAGTGGTAAAGATGAGCGATAGTGAAACTTTCAGACAAATATGCACGCCAATTTTACAAAACAGTATTAATGATTGTTTTGAGTGCATAGCCTCTGCCTTTAGCTAAGTATATAAGGGATAAAAAATTCACACACTGCCAAGTTAAATATATCTTTTCAAACGTCACTTACGAGTGGCGTTTTTATTTTAAATAAGTGCTATGTGGCATCGGGAATAAGAAAATGAATATAAATTCGATTGTTAAAATCAATAAAATGCTTATTTAATTTATAGCAACATTATGATATATGTAAGAGTGAACAGAATTTTATTACATATTAAAAAGGTGGTTTTCGTGTGAGCATTAAAGAAATATGGAGATATTTAGTAAACAAGAAATGGAAAGCTGACGATGTATGTTATTTAGTATTTTACATATTCTTAGCAAGCATATTTACAACTCCTTTATTAGGTGTTCCTATAGGCGTATTAGTTTATTTGTACTTTAATGAAGAGCTGTTTAAGTAGTGTTCTTATTAAATAAATAACTTCTATATTAAATTCTACACCACTATAAGTGGCATTTTTGTAATTTAAGACGCTGAGAGACGCATTCTAAAGCATTGAGAGAATCGACTAACAATTTTACAGTTGAGATAGTTTATTAAACAAAAGAGGTAAACTATATTGAATATATACGATGCTATTCTATTAGGTATATTGTTTATACTCATATATTCTGTAATTAATACACTTTTATACAATATGATTTATAGAAGAATGAACCGCAAAGAAAATATGAATAGAAAAATGATAATGATTAATTTAATATTACATGGAGTAATTGCATTGTTCATGGTTAGTGTAGCTATATATTTATCTTACTTTAAATAAGGATAAAAAATAGTATATGTATGAAACATAGGCAAAAGCATTAAATAGTTAGCATACGGGCAAGTTAAATAAATCGTTTTTGTTTTGAATACGTTATTTAAAAATTAATAGCAATCTATAAAAAAAGAAGTACCGATAAAACTCTAATATAACAACGTATATAAATAGTCGAAAACACATGCAAAAAATACATATCATCGAGAGGGAATAACAAAATAATCATTTTAAAAGCTAGAAACACTAAAACAAAAGTGTTTCTAGCTTTTTTTATGTGATATGGGTTTATAATTGCATATTTTAGTTTCGTTTTGAACATTTTAATAAGAGAATCAACTTTATTAAGAAATCGATTTGATAATGTTTTGTTCAAGCGCATTAAAAAGAATCAAATGTATATAATAGAGATTGATTAATCATCGAACTAAATGACTCGCTTGCTACAATTTTTACTATTTAACTTTATTTAATTTAATAAATATTTTCTATTTTTCAAAAAATTCTCCTCAAAGGTATATTTTTTTGGTACTATGTATTTTATAGTTGTTTTCTAAAAAATCTGAAAATTTTAATGAAATGGGGGAATGTTTGATATGGATTTACTTATAGGTACTTTATTTTTAATCCTAGTTTTAGTTATTTTTACTCTATTTACATACAAGGCACCTAGTGGGATGAAAGCGATGGGTGCTTTAGCGAATGCGGCAATTGCTTCGTTTTTAGTTGAAGCTTTCAATAAATATGTGGGTGGACAAGTATTTGGTATTAAATTCTTAGAAGAATTAGGAGATGCTGCTGGAGGTTTAGGTGGTGTGGCTGCGGCTGGATTAACCGCATTAGCGATTGGCGTATCCCCAGTTTATGCACTTGTTATTGGGGCAGCTTGTGGAGGTATGGATTTATTACCAGGATTTTTCGCTGGGTATATTGTAGGTTATATGATGAAGTATACAGAAAAATATGTGCCAGACGGTATTGATTTAATTGGTTCAATTGTTATACTTGCCCCCATTGCTCGATTAATTGCTACTGGATTGACGCCAGTGGTTAATAATACGTTAATTAAAATTGGGGATATTATACAAAGTAGTACTGACACTAACCCGTTGATTATGGGAATTGTATTGGGAGGTATTATTACAGTAGTAGGTACTGCTCCATTAAGTTCAATGGCTCTCACTGCATTGCTTGGTTTAACGGGTGCGCCTATGGCCATAGGTGCCATGGCCGCATTTAGTTCCGCGTTTATGAATAGTGCATTGTTCCATCGTTTGAAATTGGGAGACCGTAAAGCAACCATTTCAGTCGGAATTGAACCGCTTTCTCAAGCTGATATTGTTTCCGCTAATCCTATTCCTATTTATGTCACTAATTTCTTTGGTGGGGCAATTGCCGGTATTATAATTGCTTGGTCAGGTATGATTAATAATGCAACTGGCACTGCTACACCTATTGCAGGTTTTTTAGTGATGTTTGGTTTTAATAGTTTAACGAAAGTGATTATCTATGGTGTGGTTATGGCGATTATAGGAACTATTGCTGGTATTGTAGGGTCTATTGTTTTCAAAAAGTACCCCATTATTACTAAAAAGCAAATGTTAGAACGGGACACAACGACATAACTGAGTATACAATGATGAGCGCTAAGACTAGGCGATTTGAAAATTGATCAAAGTCATAGATGATTTCACGATTATGTGAATACATAAAATGAACAGAATATTTTCTATTTAAAGTTAGAGAAAATATTTTTGTTAATATGTATGCGTGCAACTCTTAAATATTAGAAGAAATGTAGTTGAACAAAATAATATCACACCATTTATTTGACACTTGAGTATGAAAAATATACAGTTAGGCAAATTTAGTATGTTGAAGCATAAACGTTTTATAATGAAAGTGTTAAAAAAGTATTGAGAGGAGATGTAGATTATGAACGATTCAATTCAATTCGTAATACAATTTCTCAACTTTTTAAATAGTGTGCTAGTCAACGGTGAACCTAAAATATAGAAAAGTAGCCACTCCATTGAGGAGTGGTTTTATTGTATTAATTTGCAATAATCCCGAAAATGATTAGTTTAAATTGATGAAAGTGTGTCTAAATGTATTAATAAATAAAAAAGGAGGAAATTATGAAGAATGTAAGCCCGTTTATTTACGTTAAGGACGTAGATAAATCATTATGTTATTACAAAGATGTATTTAACGCTCAAACAGAAATACTTATGAGTAAAGATGGTCGAACTTATCATGCCCAACTTATTATTGGTGATGAAACGTTCGTTCATTTCTCCGATACGTTTCATAAGCATCCCGTTTCTAAAAATCCTCATCTTATTATTGAATGTGATTCATTAGAAGAGTTGGAGCGTGTCTATAAAAGGTTAATTGATGATGGTGGTCATGCTAAAGTGAAACTCAATAAAACTTTTTTTAATGCCTATCATGCAGAGGTAAAAGACCATCTCAATGGTATCATTTGGGTATTTAATTACTTTTTAGATGAACATATATAATTATAATAGTTTAATCTTAGTTAGTTGGAAATTTATAATGATTCCAACTAGCTTTTTTTATTTAATAACGTTTATTCAATTTTAAAAAAATTGAGTATTGATAAAAGAAGGAACTTTCTATAGAATGTAAAACGTAATAATTACTATTTTCAAAAGAGAGGGTTCTTGAAATGGCGAAAATACCTGTAACTGTATTAAGTGGATATTTAGGGTCGGGAAAAACGACATTGCTTAATCATATATTAAAAAATAGAGAAGGGCGTCGCATTGCTGTCATAGTCAATGATATGAGTGAAGTTAATATTGATAAGGATTTAGTAGCACAAGGTGGGGGCTTATCTAGAACAGATGAGAAATTAGTAGAACTTTCTAATGGATGTATATGTTGTACTTTAAGAGACGATTTGTTACGAGAAGTCGAGCGCTTAGTTCACAAAGGGGGTATCGACCAAATTGTAATTGAATCAACTGGAATATCTGAGCCTGTGCCGGTAGCTCAAACGTTCTCATACATAGATGAAGAATTAGGTATTGATTTAACCTCTATATGTCGATTAGATACAATGGTGACGGTTGTAGATGCGAATCGCTTTGTTAATGATATTCGCAGTGAAGATTTATTGGCAGACCGTGATGAAAGTGTTGATGATGAAGATGAGCGTACTATTGCTGACTTACTCATTGATCAAGTAGAATTTTGTGATGTGATGATTATCAATAAAATCGATTTGATTAGCGACGAAGCTTTAGAAAAATTAGAAAATGTATTACATGCATTGCAACCCGAAGCTAAAATTATTAAAACAGTAAATGCTAAAGTGGAACTATCAGATGTACTTAATACGCAATTATTTGATTTTGAGAAGGCAAGTGAATCAGCTGGATGGATTAAAGAATTAACAGCTGGAGGACATGCGACACATACGCCGGAAACAGAAGAGTATGGGATTACATCATTTGCTTATACTAGACGATTACCATTTCATGCAAAAAGATTTCATCAATGGCTAGAACAAATGCCAGAAAATATTGTAAGAACAAAAGGGATTGTATGGCTAGCGCAGTATAATGATGTAGCGTGTTTGTTATCACAGGCTGGTTCATCTTGTAATATTCACCCCGTTACATATTGGGTGGCAACAATGAGTGAGCGTCAGCAGGAAGCTATTTTGGAAGCACGTCAAGATGTAGCAGAAGATTGGGATATCGAATATGGAGATCGTCAAACGCAATTTGTAATTATTGGTACGGATTTAGATCAAGAAAAAATTTCCCGGGAATTAGATGCATGTTTAATTCGTAGTGATGAGATTGATGAAGATTGGCGATTGCTAGATAGTCCGTATCAGTGGACGTATGATCAAAGAATGTAGTTGATTGATTCATCATTTTAAATGAAAATGTAATACGAATGAATATACTGTGCTGTTTCACGTGAAAAATAAAGTGGACAAGTGCCTCTGAATTCAGAGACGCTTGCCCGCTTAAATATTGAAACCTAAAATATTAATATCGACGTATTTTCAAAATCAGTTATTAGTTGCAAAAAATTTCTACGGGCGGAGATGTGATATGACTCGTGCCTAACTATTTTGCAGTTGAAAATAACATTTAAACGATTGCAAATGGTGTTGTAAAGATAAGTAAGGCAAAAAAGTTAATAAAAAATAGGATGATGTTTAACGTCTTATTACCTTTAAACATTGCTATGATATTAATAATAATTGAGATAACAAAGATAATTGCTCCTGGGAAATACCAAAAGTTAAAGTCAGTGTTGTTATAGATGTTCGTAAACATGGTTGTAAAACATATAAAAATACTAATGAGCGTGACAATAATTGATAATAAGCTGGCAATTGAACCCTTCTTCATTTTGTCCATCCTTTCGATGTCGTTATTTACCAAATGAATCAATAGTCATCGTTGTTTTAATAAACGTGATGCCGTGTTTACCATTATAAGTAAAAATATATTCATTACAATAGTTTATTTTGAAAAGTTATCCAATAATGAAGAGAAGTAAATGTTGGGTGGTTAAGGGTGTTTAAGCGAGCTGAAAATAAATAGACATAAAAAACCACCATCGTAAAAGATGGTGGCTATGTAGAATGTAGACTATTTTTTGAATTTTTTAACGATGTCTACGATAGTTTTAACGACTTCGATGATAGTTGATACGATGCTCATGTTCATGACCTCCTTTCAAAAGGGAAATGTATTTAGAGATGGTTGTTGAATATTCAAAAGCTAACTTATAAAATACTTAACTTTTAAATATTATTTTTGAGTAAATTGATCAATTAAGCCTTTAACAATTTCAACAATTTTAGCGATTACATCTGCCATTTAAATGACCTCCCTTACTAATTTGTTATCTATAGTGTAACTGGAATTTGAATTAAATATGTGAATAGTCCCTAAATTAAAATATCAATGTCTTAAGTGAATGATTTATGTTTTTCACTCAACAGTGAGTTATTCCTAAGTGTTATTTTGTCTTTATACTGTTTACATAAGCTTTACAAAAGGATCTTTGAGTAATTAAGCTTTCAATAATCATTACTATATGATTAATTGAGTCTTATTTTTAGAAGCTTAACCATTGACACTCTTGCTCATTTAAAATATATTAATAGTATTATTCGAAAAGGTAATAACTAAGTCTTGCTTTAGCAATTTTAGGTTGAGTAACCTTGATTGATAGAGGGGAAAGAGTTCTTACTTTACTACAAAATGATATAGGCAGCTTATTTAAATAAAGTGTACGATTTATTTATACTCCGTAAGATTTATATATATATTGAGGATAAAAGTGCGAAACACTTGAGTTAAATTGAAGCCTACAATAGTTTAAATTCTTTCATTATGACATATATGAAAGGTTGGCTATTGTAGGCTTTTTGTTATGTTTTAAATATTTTTTGAGATGGAGGATACGCAATGTTAAGTTCAGAGTTTGTTTTGTTTATGTTTTTTATCACACTTGTCATTGCTATACTGAGTGGATTAATATTTTTGAATCATCAAGTACCCATTCAATATATTAAATTTCATATATATTTACTTGTTTTACCTATCATTGCGGGATTAAGTGGATTAATATTTTTCGGTGAAAGGGTGAATGTTGGACCTTTTGTAGTTGATCATCTTACTTGGTTGATGATGACATTTATTTTGACTTTAGGCTTTATCATTCAAAAGTTTTCTATGCGTTATTTAATTGGTGACATGCATTACCGTAAATATTTTCCGTTTCTTACACTAATTACTGCATTTGCTTCATTGGCATGGTTAAGTGGAGACTTAAGGTTAATGACCATGTTTTGGGGGGCAACATTATTTGTGTTAACACGTCTCATTAAAGTTAACAAATTATGGAAGGTACCTAGGGAAGCGGCAAGAATTTCAGCTCGGTCATTTACATTGGCATGGTTGTCGCTATTGATTGCTGTCATTTTATTGTATATCGCTACAGGAGATTGGTATATTCATTCGAATATGTCAGATGATAATGCAATCAATTATGGAATGCGTCTCTGTATCAATTTACTTATTGTTCTAGCAGTGATTATTCCGGCGGCACAATTTCCATTTCAAGGCTGGCTTATTGAATCTGTAGCTGCGCCTACGCCAGTTTCAGCTATTATGCACGCTGGTATTGTTAATGCTGGTGGCGTGATTCTTACACGCTTTTCTCCGGTATTTAATGACGAAATAGCCATTTCACTGTTATTAATTATTGCAAGCATTTCAGTATTGTTAGGTTCTGGAATCAGTCTTGTGCATGTTGATTACAAGAGACAACTTGTAGGTTCTACGATAAGTCAAATGGGTTTTATGTTAGTACAATGTGCGCTTGGAGCATATTCTGCGGCGATAGTACATTTAATATTGCATGGCGTGTTTAAAGCGACATTATTTCTACAATCGGGTTCTGTTGTTAAAAGATTTAACATCCCTACGCCTCCATCTGTTAAAAAGTCATATGGATGGCTTGTATTTGGTCGTCTACTAGCTATTCTTATAGCGATAATATTTTGGTTGAATAGTGATAGACATGCCTATGATGTATTAAGCGCTCTTATATTAGCTTGGTCGTTAATAGTGTCATGGAATCAATTAGTTGCTTTTAGTCATGGACTCATCGGAAGAATTATCGGAATATGTATGATTATTGTTGTAGCAATTGTTTATATTATTACGCATCATTACTTCTTCACGACATTAAGTACCGTTGATATTCATATTGTTTCACCACCATCCATAAGTATTATTCTATCGATTGCTATTATAGTTTTCGGCAGTATGTTAAGCATATGGGTAGCACGGCGAAGAGAATCAAAGGCATTTGCGAAGTTATACCTATGGCTTATTAAAGTAGGAGAGGCTAAAACCCAATCTATAGAAAGTCATCCCTCATATTTAAAACGATTTTAATAAAGGAGGATAGAAATTATGCTTCAATCAGATATCAATGAATTAGTCAATCAGGCTAAACGTGTGATTACACCTTTATCACCGATTTCAACATTTGCTGCACGTAATCCGTGGGAGGGGCTAGAAGATGCTTCTTTTGATCAAGTGGCACATTGGTTAAAAAGTGTAGAGGATATTGACATTTATCCTAATGCGTCCTCCATTCACAGAGCGATTAGTAATAAAGAAATAGATTTAAGAGTATTTGAAGAACGGTTGGATGAAAATCGTGCGCATTATAATAATAGTTCACTATCTGACAGTGATATCAACACATATATTCAAAGAGCGAAAAATTTAAAAACGATTGAAGAAGGTTACTTTGATACAAAAGATAACGAGAAACTGGAAAAATGGGTGCAAACTTATTTTAAGGATTATAAGAAAAAAGATGATGTGATAGCGCAAAGTGCTAGTGTTTTCACAAAGGAAGGTACACGACTTATTGATATTTTAGATGCTCATATGATTAAGTGGTCTAAATTATATGTTGATGACTTTCAATCAAGTTGGACCATGCCAAAAAGAGAAAAAGGGTTCTATCATGCTTGGCAACGTTTAGTTAAACATGATCCGCTATTCACAAAAAAACAACGACTTACTTTAGTACATCTGCCAAATCAAGCAACCGAAGCAATAGAGTACGTCTTTCAAGAATTAGGGGTAAAAGAAGAATATCGACAATCATATATTGAGAGTCATTTATTATCTTTACCAGGTTGGGCGGGAATCATGTATCATCGGTCACAGACACATAGTAATGATGATTACTTATTAACAGACTATGTTGCGATTCGTCTCTCAATTGAGATGGCACTTTTAAAAGACCACCATACAACATTATTAAAAAAATCTATATATCTTCAAAAAAAGTTAGAGCAAATACGTTATTTGCTATTTAACATACAAATGAATGTTGAGCAGTGGTTAAATCTATCATCTAAAAAGCAACAAGCATACATTGAATTGGTGACACGATTCAGCCCGTTTTATTTTAAAAAGTTATGGTTAGATGCATGGGAAGAAACGCATGAACGACGCTTGGTTGATGAAATTTATCGTGTTCCAACCGAAGATACTAATCAAGAAAAAGCAAAAGTACAACTTGCGTTTTGTATTGATGTACGATCCGAACCGTTTAGAAGACATTTAGAAAGTGAAGGGCCTTTTGAAACAATAGGAATTGCTGGGTTCTTTGGTCTGCCAATTCAAAAAGAAGTACTTGATGAGCAATTTGCACATCCATCATTACCAGTGATGGTAGAACCTGCATATCGTATTAAAGAATATGCTGATCAACATGAAATGAAAATTTATAATCAACAACAACATACACTTACATCTATGTTTTATAACTTTAAATTAATGAAAAACAACGTCTTGCCAAGTTTACTTTTACCAGAATTAAGTGGTCCTTTTTTAAGCATTGCGACTATAGCTAACACAATTTTTCCTAAAAAAGCACAACGTATTGTTCATCGATTCTCACAAAAATGGCTACGTAAACCAACAGGTAAGTTAACTATTCAGCGTGAGCAAGATGCGTATTCAAAACTACCTATCGGCTTTACTTTAGATGAACAGATTCAATTTTCCAAAAAAGCATTACAATTAATGGACTTAACAGATGATTTTGCCCCACTTATTGTTCTATGCGGACACGGTAGTGAATCACATAATAATCCCTATCATGCTTCATTAGAATGCGGTGCTTGCGGCGGTGCCTCGAGTGGATTCAATGCGAAATTATTAGCAGTAATGTGTAATCAAGAAAATGTTAGACGTGGATTAGTGATGGAAGGAATCGATATTCCAAGACATACAGTGTTTATAGCTGCTGAACATCAAACGTCAGTTGATGAGTTAGAGTATATTTATGTTCCACCATTAACTACAGAAGCTCAAAATGCCTTTGACGAACTTAAGAGTGTGATGCCAAAAGTATGTTATAAAGCCAATTTAGAACGTTTGGCATCATTGCCAAATATAAAAAAAACTGACCAAAATCCTAAAGCTGAAGCGCATCGTCACGCTAGCGATTGGAGTGAGGTTCGTCCAGAATGGGGCCTAGCACGAAATGCTGAATTCATTATTGGGAAACGTCAAATCACTCAAAATAGTAACCTAGAGGGACGGGCATTTCTTCATAATTATGATTGGACAAAGGATGAAGACGGTGAGATTTTAAATACAATTATTTCTGGGCCGGCACTAGTAGCACAATGGATTAATTTACAATACTACGCCTCAACTGTGGCACCTCATTATTATGGAAGCGGTAGTAAAACAACGCAAACTGTGACAAGTGGTGTTGGTGTCATGCAAGGAAATGCTAGTGATTTAATGTATGGCTTACCATGGCAGTCAGTAATGATGAATGATAAAGAGGCGTATCACGCACCTATTAGACTTTTAATTGTTATTCAAGCACCAGATGCATATATTCAACGTTTGTTAAAACATCATGATCATTTTAGACAAAAGGTTGATCATCAATGGATAAGACTTGCTAGTATTGATGAAAATAATAGTTGGAAAGACTGGTAGAAAATACTCGGTGAGATTAACAATTAAAGATTCATTAGAAGAAATTAAGTTTTTTGATTATTTCAGTTTAATGTTAAACTATAAGTAATCAAGAAATAGGAGTCGCCCAGTTATGAAAAAGACGAAAGGTATTTATGAATCTGAAATTAGTAAAGCCATTACGCAATGGGAAAAAGATTTTTTAGGGAGAGGTTCTTTGTCTGTAAAAACAGACATTCTTCGTGATATGGTGATTGTTAGTTTACAAGGCATTTTGACACCTGCTGAATATCGCGTGTGTAAAACAAATGAAGGGCTTTTAAATATTAAACGTACACGTTCTGAACTTGTAGAGTCTGGTGAAGAGGACTTGAGTCGCATTATTAAAGATTTGACTGGACTTAATGTGAAAAGTTTTCATAGTGATTTAAGTACTATAACCGGTGAACGCGTAATGATTTTTAAGTTGGAAGATCGTTTTGATAAAGCATTACATGAGTAATAAATTATTTAACGGTACTATCTTTAATAGATAGTGCTGTTTTATTTTAAATGCAAAAAGTCATTAAAGAAGATGAATAGACGATAACCTATACCCATTAAATTTGGAATCATAATCATAGTAGCGATGAGTTTATCTGATTTAAAGCCAATGATACATAAAATAATTGGAACTATGTAAAGAATAAACAACCATACTAACAACGTATCAAAGTCTGGATGTAATGGAATAAAAAAACGAATTAAGGTAATAAGGAGCGCAATATAAATCAATATTTTTTTAGTAAACAATATGTCGCCTCCTCATTAAAATTATATTTTATGTTAAATCACATTATACATTATTGTATATGTAATGAGTATGATATTTTAAAGACATTTAAAGTATTCAAGTAAATGTTCGTTAAGTAAAATTAATGATAAAACACTGATATAGTGTAAAATGAGAAAGAATGATTATGTTTGAAGTGCGAAGACATATTCCGTATTCAAAAGAAGATAAAATAACTTAAGTGAACCACATTATAGAAATAGGTGTTGATATGAATTTTAAATATATGAATATAGCAAAAGGGATAATCCCAATTTTAATATGCATGATTATTCTTTTAAGCTTTATCGCTACTCATGTGCTAGCGCATAATCAGTGGTTGGGAATGGTTGATCTTAGCGTGCAAGAGTGGTTTAGTAAACAATTTGGGAATCCTAATAGAGTGTTTGGACATGGATTCATCAACAGCATAATGACGTTTTGCGCTACCTTTGGTGATGTTAAGACTATATTAATTGTGGCTATCCTTATTGCAGTGCTACTTATGTTTTACAAGAAGGTTCAACAAGCAATATGGCTAATCATAACGATGACTAGTGGCGCATTGATTAATTATTTAATTAAGCAAACGATTGAAAGGTCAAGGCCTGAGAATCATTTAAGTATTGATACAGGATGGTCTTTTCCTAGTGGGCATTCTAATATTAATACGTTATTCTTTTTAATGATTATGATCCTTATTATCCCATTAATCCGACAGCGTGCTTTTAAATTTATAATCACAATTTTAAGTATTGTATTTTGGATTAGCGTTTTAATAAGTAGACTGTATTTTCATGCACACTATTTTTCTGACGTTGTAGGAGGCGTAAGTTTAGCGATTATTTGGGTATCGTTATTTATATTAGTGTCACCTTTATTAAATTTTTTGGGGAAAAAGTAAGTGAAAGTAGCTTGAAAAATTTTAAAATATCAATTTTTAGACGGTCTTGAGAGTGCAGGGCGTCTATTTTATATCAACATCTACATAAATAGGAGTGAATGTAAAAATGAAAGTTAAATCACCACAATCAATCTACTTAAAAGGACATCGTCAACAAGCTGTATTGTTATTACATTCTTTTACGGGAACTGTACGTGATGTAAAACATTTAGCACAACAGTTAAATGAAGAGGGGTTTACTTGTTACGTCCCTAGTTATCCAGGGCACGGTTTGCCGCTTAAGGAATTTACTAAACACAATATTAATGATTGGTGGGAACAAGTTACTTCAGCATATCAATTTTTAAGAAATGAAGGATATAGCAGAATTAATGTGACAGGCGTATCATTAGGTGGATTATTTACTTTAAGGTTGGCTGAACATTTTAATTTAGAACGTATAGCTGTGATGTCAGCCCCACATAAAAAGCGTGAAAGCGAGATTGCGTGGCGTCTTGAAAGGTATGGGCATCGAATGAATGAAATTTTGAGTTTGAGCGAAGAAGAACGTCGTCACCAAATGGAAACCATCTTGTCCTATGATAAAGAAATTGAAGTATTTCAAGGTGTAATTGATGAAATTATGGCTTGTCTTACAAATATTACAGTACCAGTGAATATTATGTATGGCGAAGAAGATGACCCATTATATGCTCAAAGTGCGCAATACATTTATGATAATGTAAATAGTCAAGATAAAGAACTTCTCAAATTTAAAAAAAGTGGTCATCTTATGACATATGGTGATAAAGCATACAAAGTAGAACGATCTATTATTCAATTTTTTAGTAAATAAAGGAGTGTAGGAATATGAAACGTACATTTTTATTAACTTATACAACCGTATCAGGAAAAATATATACGGAATTTAAAACATTTGAAAATGGTCCCGATTACGATACATGTGTATCACGAATCATAGATGAATTTGATGAATTGGCATACTTATATATTAAAAAAGATGTTGTACATTATATTAATGTTGATCACATTGAAAGTCTAGACATTGAAGAAGTGACAGAGGGACAACACATTACTTATGATTTTGAATAAAAATACAGCAACAATCCATAAATATCAAAAAATGTGTATTTCATTATTCTGACAATATATAGGTACATTGCACATAAAATAAACTCATGATAGAGTAGGACTTAAGCATTTTAACACTTTAGCGCTTTAAAGGGAGTTGGTAATTTGAGTGGTCATTCACAATGGAAAACGTCTACCGGTTTTATATTAGCTAGCGCAGGTTCTGCAATAGGGTTGGGTGCAATGTGGAAGTTCCCATATATGGCAGGTATATATGGCGGTGGCGCTTTTCTTTTAATGTTTTTAATTTTTACTATATTTGTAGGACTACCACTGTTAATTATGGAATTTACGGTAGGTAAAATGGGGCGTACATATACAACGCAAATATATAAGAAATTAACGGGAAAGAAATGGCTTAATATTATCGGGTGGAATGGTAATTTAGCCGTATTTATATTATTTGGTTTTTATAGTGTTATTGGTGGTTGGATTATTATATATATAGGTTATGTCATAGCACAAATCGCGATTTTTAAATCAAGTACGCTGACAAATATTCAATTTGAAACAATTATTAGTAATCCATGGTTGACTGTTTTAGGTCAAGGCATATTTATTTTGATAACAATGGTAATTGTTATGTTAGGTGTTGAAAAAGGTTTAGAAAAAGCTTCTAAAATAATGATGCCTCTATTATTTATCTTTTTAATTATTGTTGTAGCACAATCTTTAACTTTAGAAGGTGCTTTAGAAGGTGTACGTTATATACTGCAACCTCGAGTTGAAGATATGTCTATTCAAGGGGTACTATTTGCGTTAGGGCAATCGTTTTTTACGCTGTCTCTAGGTACAACCGGAATGATTACTTATGCAAGTTATGCACCTAAAAATATGACGATAAAGTCTTCAGCACTTTCAATTGTCGTAATGAATATTTTAATTTCTGTCTTGGCTGGATTAGCTATATTTCCTGCGCTTAAAACATTTGGTTACCAACCCCAAGAAGGCCCTGGCTTATTATTTAAGGTCTTACCACTAGTGTTTAGCGAAATGACTTTTGGTACATTCTTTTACTTTATATTTTTACTATTATTCTTATTTGCGGCATTAACGTCTTCTATATCATTATTAGAGTTAAATGTATCTAATTTTACTAAAAATGATAATAGTAAAAGACAAAAAGTGGCAATCATAGGTAGTATACTTGTATTTATCATTAGTATCCCAGCAACATTATCTTTTAGTAGTCTAAGTCATTTGCGTTTTGGCGCTGGTACTATATTTGATAATATGGATTTTATTGTATCTAATATTCTTATGCCATTAGGGGCATTAGGAACAACATTGGTGGTTGGCCAATTACTAGATAAAAAATTATTAAAAGAAAGCTTTGGGAAAGACAAATTCAACCTATTTTTACCGTGGTATTATTTAATTAAGTTCGTCATGCCCATTGTCATTATTTTAGTATTTATAGTTCAATTATTTTAAATCATTGAGACGTTATTGATAAAACTAAAACAAACGGTCAATTCCATTTTTTAGTGGAGTTGACCGTTTTACTATATAAAGAATGCTATGTAGTTGATTCGAAATATCGAACACCATTAAACGAGCGAATGTTTAACTATAATCTTAAATTGTTTTCTTAAGATCAAGTTAATGAATGTTAAATAGAAGTGTCTATATCTTCTAAAGTAACATCTTGTTTTTGTAATTCATTCATTAACTTTTGCGACATAGTTGAATTAGTAATAATTACATTTTTGAACTCACAATTCTTGAATTTTACATCTTTAAATGTTGTTCCTTCAATTTCTACATTTTTAAAAGAAACGTTTTTAAAAATAATATCAGTCCATTTTACGCTACGAATGAGGTTGCTATCGAACATTACATTTTGGAATAAAGTGTTATTAAATACGGATTGATCAAATGGTGTATTCACAAATGTTGAATCTTTAAATTGGTTTTTGTAAAAATGAACATCTTCAAAAATACAATTATTAAACCCACACGTTGTAAATTTACAATTACAAATTGCTTCTATATTCTTAAAAATACCTTCATTAAAATTACAGTTTTTAAAGCGACTTTTATTAACCTCTAATTCATCATACATAGAATTTCTAAAACTAGATGATGTGTAACGAAGATTCTTATAATTTTCATTGGTAAATACAGATAAAGATAAATCTTGTTTCGTCATAATTAAAGCAGCTCCTTATCATTTCTAGTGTATGTAATTCGATAACGTTTATCGATGTGCTAGCTTATTTACCCTTATCATAACACTTTCGTTAAGTATTCTCATATGAACGTAATCAATTATAAAAATACTTATTTTAAATAATGTTTAAATTTCAAATTGGTTGTACGTTTTTCAGAAATTGCAAAAACAATGTCGATAAGTTATAATTCATATCTGATAAGTAAGGATTAGCGCTAACATAAATAAAGAAAGTGGGTTAAGTTCAGTGATACTCATTGTTGTCATCTGAACCAAAAATAATGATTGCATACGATTTGATAGGACAAACTCCATTAGTTTTATTAGAAAGCTTTAGTGACGAGAATGTTAAAATATACGCCAAACTTGAGCAATTTAATCCTGGAGGTAGCATCAAAGACCGTCTGGGGAAGTACTTAATTGAAAAAGCAATAGACGAAGGACGACTTAAAGAAGGGGATACAATAGTCGAAGCGACTGCTGGTAATACAGGTATTGGACTTGCTATTGCCTCTAATCGGCACAAAGTAAAATGTATCATCTTTGCTCCAGAAGGATTTGCAGAAGAAAAAATTTCAATTATGAAAGCATTGGGTGCAGATGTTAGACGTACTCCCAAAGTTGAGGGAATGACTGGCGCACAGAAAGAGGCGTTGGCATACGCAACACGATATGGATATTTATATATGAATCAATTCGAAACTAAAGATAATCCTGGGGCATATACACAAACACTTGCCAAACAACTCACAGATGAACTTTCACATATTGATTATTTTGTGGCAGGTGTTGGTTCCGGTGGTACCTTTACAGGAGTTGCACAACACTTAAAAACTTATGATGTAAAAAATTATATTGTAGAACCAGAAGGCTCTGTCTTAAATGGTGGTGTCAGTCATCCTCATGCAACTGAAGGGATTGGTTCTGAAAAGTGGCCATCATTTTTAGAAAAAGAATTAGTAGATGGTATTTTTACTGTTGCTGATAACGATGCTTTTAATAATGTTAAGCTTGTTGCGAATAAAGAAGGATTGTTAGTTGGTAGTTCTTCGGGAGCGGCATTACAAGGAGCATTGGAATTAAAAAAAAGCATTCAAACTGGTGTGATTGTTACCATCTTTCCAGATGGGAGCGATCGATACATGTCCAAACAAATATTCAACTATAAGGAGAGTTTTAATAATGAATAAAAAAACGCAAATGATACATGGGGGACATACGACAGACAACTATACTGGAGCAGTGACAACACCTATTTATCAAACAAGTACTTATTTACAAGATGATATTGGGGATTTAAGACAAGGGTACGAATATTCACGTACTGCAAATCCTACACGTGCGTCTCTTGAAAGTGTTATTGCTAATTTAGAACATGGTAAGCATGGTTTTGCTTTTGGTTCAGGAATGGCAGCAATTAGTGCAGTTATCATGTTATTAGATAAAGGAGATCACTTAGTTCTTAATTCTGATGTTTATGGTGGCACATATCGTGCATTAACTAAAGTATTTACTCGCTTTGGTATAGACGTAGATTTTGTTGATACAACTAAAATTGAAAACATTGAACAATATATTAAACCTGAAACTAAAATGTTATATGTAGAAACACCTTCAAATCCATTATTACGTGTGACTGATATTAAAGCATCAGCAAAAATTGCGAAAAAATATGATTTGATATCCGTAGTCGATAATACATTTATGACACCTTACTACCAAAATCCTTTAGACTTTGGTATTGATATCGTATTGCATTCGGCTACTAAATATATTGGAGGTCATAGTGATGTTGTAGCTGGTCTTGTTGCTACTGCTGATGATGCCTTAGCAGAACGTCTAGGCTTTATTTCAAATTCTACAGGTGGTGTACTTGGACCTCAAGATAGCTATTTATTAATCAGAGGTATTAAAACGCTAGGTCTAAGAATGGAACAAATAAACCGAAACGTTGAAGGTATCGTTCAAATGTTACAAAAGCATCCTAAAGTTCAACAAGTATTCCATCCTAGTATTAAGGAACATATGAACTATACTATCCATCAAAATCAAGCAAGTGGTCATACAGGGGTAGTATCTTTTGAAGTTAAGGATACAGAAGCGGCTAAACAAGTGATTCACGCAACAAACTACTTTACACTGGCAGAGAGTTTAGGGGCAGTAGAAAGTCTAATTTCTGTACCGGCACTTATGACGCATGCATCCATCCCATCAGATGTAAGAGCCAAGGAAGGTATTACGGATGGTCTCATTCGTTTATCTATTGGTATTGAAGACACGGAAGACTTAGTTAATGATTTAGAACAAGCTTTAAATACTTTGAGGTAATATCGCTTAGTTAGAGATTAAGATGATGAAATAAAACGTTTTGCATCTTAATCTCTTGTTTTATATTTACTATTGAGTTGTGTAATTTCCACAATTTTTTATATAAGTAACCAATTTTAGAACATAATTTTTCGGAATATTAATTAATTTTGGAAAAATCAAAAAAGCGTGTTGACGGTACGACATCAATTCAATATAATGCAAATATTCAGATAATTTTAATCGGAAATCGGAGGGAGAGATTAGGTGATTGAATTCAAAAATGTTAACAAAGTTTTTCACAAAAAAAGAGAAACTATTCAAGCTTTGAAAAATGTATCATTTAAGATCGACCAACATGATATTTTTGGTGTGATTGGCTATAGTGGTGCTGGTAAGAGTACATTAGTTCGGTTAGTCAATCAACTTGAGACAGTATCAGATGGTCAAGTTATTGTTGATGGTCATGAGATTGATACATATAAAGAAAAAGATTTGCGTCATATTAAAAAAGATATCGGTATGATCTTTCAACATTTCAATTTGCTTAATTCTAAATCAGTCTATAAAAATGTTGCAATGCCACTTATTTTAAGTAAGACAAATAAGAAAGAAATTAAGGAAAAAGTTGACGAAATGTTAGAATTTGTAGGGCTTGCTGATAAAAAAGATCAATTTCCAGATGAACTATCAGGTGGACAAAAACAACGTGTTGCCATCGCAAGAGCATTAGTAACGCATCCTAAAATATTATTATGTGATGAAGCGACAAGTGCTCTGGATCCAGCTACTACAAGCTCAATTTTAAATTTATTAAGTAATGTGAATCGAACATTTGGTGTGACGATTATGATGATTACACATGAAATGAGCGTAATTCAAAAAATTTGTCATCGTGTAGCTGTCATGGAAAATGGCGAAGTGATAGAAATGGGAACAGTTAAAGATGTCTTTAGTCATCCACAAACGAATACTGCAAAAAATTTCGTTTCGACGGTGATTAACACTGAGCCTTCAAAAGAGTTACGAGCCTCTTTTAACACGAGAAAGGATTCAAATTTCACAGATTATAAACTGTTTTTAGACTCCGAACAAATTCAATTGCCAATATTGAATGAGCTTATCAACGAGCATCATCTTAACGTTAACGTATTATTTTCTTCTATGTCAGAAATACAAGATGAAACAGTTTGTTATTTGTGGTTGAGATTTGAGCATGATGAGTCTTTTAATGATTTTAAACTTACTGATTACCTTTCAAAACGACATATTCGGTATGAGGAGGTTATATAAATATGTTTGGTTCAAGTTTAGATTCATCTCAATTATTACAAGCTCTATACGAAACATTGTATATGGTGACAGTATCGCTTGTAATCGGTGCTTTGATTGGTATACCTCTTGGCATCTTGTTGGTGGTAACTAGAAAAAACGGTATATGGTCGAATACGATATTGCATCAAGTATTAAATCCTATCATTAATATTTTAAGATCAATTCCGTTCATAATTTTATTAATAGCCATAGTGCCTTTTACTAAATTGCTAGTTGGAACATCTATCGGTACAACAGCAGCCATAGTACCACTCACGGTTTATGTAGCACCTTATATCGCACGCTTAGTAGAAAATTCATTACTGGAAGTCGATGACGGGATTATTGAGGCAGCTAAAGCAATGGGTGCATCACCTCTTCAAATTATACGTTATTTTTTATTGCCGGAAGCACTTGGTTCATTAATTCTAGCTATAACTACAGCTATTATTGGTCTCATCGGTAGTACAGCAATGGCTGGTGCTGTTGGTGGTGGCGGTATAGGTGATTTGGCTTTAGTGTATGGTTATCAACGGTTCGATACCATTGTTATTGTGATTACAGTCATTGTACTTATTATTATTGTTCAAATTATACAAACGTTAGGTAACTTTATCGCTAGGGTTATCCGTAGAAATTAAAATACTAGTAAGGGTTTTATAAATATTTAGGGGGAATTCATTAATGAAAAAGATTTTAAGTTTTTTAATCATTGCAATTTTAGTTTTAGCAGCATGTGGTGGTAATAATAGTAAAAAGGTAACCATAGGTGTTGCATCCAACGACACGAAGGCTTGGGAAAAAGTTAAAGAATTAGCTAAAAAAGATGATATTGATTTAGAAATCAAGCACTTTTCAGATTACAATGTTCCGAACAAAGCGCTTAGTGACGGGGATATCGATTTAAATGCCTTCCAACACTTTGCTTTTTTAGATCAATATAAAAAAGCTCATAAAGATACCAATATTGAAGCACTTAGCACTACTGTATTAGCTCCATTAGGTATTTATTCAGATAAAGTTAAGAACATTAAAGATGTTAAAAAAGGTGCGCAAGTTGCTATTCCGAATGATGTATCTAACCAAGCTCGAGCACTTAAGTTATTAGAATCTGCAGGTTTAATTAAGCTTAAGAAGAACTTTGGATTAAACGGAACAACAAAAGATATTGAAAGTAATCCTAAAGATTTAAAAATTAAAGCTGTTGATGCACAACAAACAGCGCGTGCACTTTCTGATGTGGATATATCAGTTATCAATAACGGTGTTGCAACAAAAGCAGGAAAAGATGCTAAAAAGGATCCTATTTATTTGGAAAAAGCAAGTTCAGATGCAGTAAAACCATATATTAATGTTGTAGCTGTCAACTCTAAAGACAAAGATAATAAAACCTACAAAAAAATTATAGAACTTTATCATTCAAAAGAAGCTCAAAAAGCATTAAAAGAAGACACTAAAGACGGTGAAAAACCAGTAGATCTTTCTAAAAAGGAAATCGAAGAAATCGAAAATGAGTTGGCAAAAAAATAATATAAAGTTTTAGCGCAACATTCATCATATAGAAATTTTCAGTCTAGAATTCCAGTTATATGTGTTGGTTGCAAAACAATTTTATAGTTAATGACTAAGTTGAAGATATATTTCTATATCTTTCATGGCATTTCACCTTTTTGAAGTGGGATAAAGAATCCATAGCGAATTCTATTCCTACTTCTTTTTTTATTCAAAATGTTGAATTTAGAATCTAGAAATAAGCGTCTGTCTATTTAATATTAATTTGAAAATAGAAAAAATATTATATTCGAAATTGTAAATATAAGGAGCGAAACCATATTAATAATATTTGTAATAAAAAAGACATTGTAATTGACTGCAAAATGTATTAAATTGGATAAATGCAAATATGTTTGAGCGTAGCCCTATTTTTTATTTAAAATAATATTTGTAATCAGAATGTCATCTAAAGCAAACATGCTATACATAATTAAAGAGTATAATATCTTTGTATTGTTAAAACGCGAATAAGCAAAACTAAAGTAGAGGAGGATTTCAAGTGCAAAAAAAATATATTACTGCCATTATAGGAACAACTGCCCTTAGCGCATTGGCATCAACTCATGCACAAGCTGCAACAACGCATACAGTAAAAAGTGGAGAATCTGTATGGTCAATTTCCCACAAATATGGGATTAGTATTGCTAAATTAAAATCACTTAATGGATTGACTTCCAATTTAATATTCCCTAATCAAGTATTGAAAGTATCAGGCTCATCTTCAAGAGCAACGTCAACAAATAGTGGCACAGTTTACACAGTTAAAGCTGGAGATTCATTATCTTCTATTGCTGCAAAATACGGTACAACGTATCAAAAAATCATGCAACTTAATGGGTTAAATAACTATCTTATTTTCCCCGGACAAAAGTTGAAAGTTTCTGGTAAAGCGACGAGTTCCAGTCGTACAAAAGCTAGTGGGTCTAGTGGTCGTACTGCAACATATACTGTTAAATATGGAGATTCACTATCTGCAATTGCTAGTAAATATGGGACAACGTATCAAAAAATTATGCAATTAAATGGACTAACTAATTTCTTTATCTATCCTGGACAGAAGTTAAAAGTGCCTGGTGGTAGTTCTAGTAGCTCATCTTCTAATAATACTAGATCAAATGGTGGCTATTATTCACCAACTTTTAACCATCAAAACTTGTATACTTGGGGACAATGTACATGGCACGTATTTAATAGACGTGCTGAAATAGGAAAAGGTATCAGTACATACTGGTGGAATGCAAATAATTGGGACAATGCATCAGCTGCTGATGGATATACTATTGATTATCGTCCTACAGTAGGCTCAATTGCACAAACTGACGCTGGTTACTATGGTCACGTAGCGTTTGTAGAGCGCGTGAATAGCGATGGAAGTATTTTAGTTTCAGAAATGAACTGGAGTGCAGCTCCTGGAAATATGACATATAGAACAATTCCAGCTTATCAAGTGAGAAATTACAAATTTATTCATTAAGAAAATTGTTTAACAATATATAACTATCAAATTAAGCCCATTGATGATTGGATTAAGAATCATCGATGGGCTTATTTATAGTTTTATAAAGATGCTACCAAATCTTTATAATATCGGAAAAAGTGACTATTTTAACAAGTCTAAGCTTTGCATAAGTTGTTTGTAATTATTCACTGCGGCGTTATATTTTAAAGCGTCTTTATTTTTCACTTCTTGTAGTGGGTACTCAATGATGTTAATCATATGTTTTGATAAACTATCAATATCATTTTTTTCAATGAGATAGCCATTTATTCCGTTTTGAATAATTTCACTTGGACCGTAACGAACGTTATAAGATAGGACTGGACACCCCATTTCTATACTTTCCATAAGTGTTAAGCCAAATCCCTCATATTGACTTGTAAGTAGAGAGGCTTTAGAATTTTTAAATTCTTGTAAAGGTTGATTGGTATATTTAAATATTTTAACTTTATCCGATAATTTTAATTCTGAAATCAAAGTATGCATCAATGGAATTTGATTATCTTCATCTCTACCAAATAAATGTAATTCTGTTTGGTAACCACTTTGCAAAAACTTGTGATAAGCTCTAATAATATGATCAATCTGTTTCTCTGCGCTAAAACGTCCTATATATATAAAGCGATTTTGATTGTTTGAGGAATCTTGTTCTACCTCTGTATTTAATTCGATAAAATGTGGTACTAGTTGAAATTGGTCGTCACTTATAGGGAGATGTTGCTGTATATCGTGCTTTTGTTGGTGAGTGAGAACAATATACTTATAAACATTTTTCGATTGATTTAAAGCAAATCGATATGATTTTTTTATTTGGTCCCCTGATAAATGCGAGCTATGTAAAACAAGAATGTTTTTTGTTTGGTGCGTTTGCTTAAGTAATGGCTTATCTAAAAATCGAGCATCATTAAAGACGATATCTTGATCTTTGAATCTATTCTGAAAATAAAACTGAGCTAACAATTTATCGTTTTTAAAGGTCTTATAAAGTTTTTTATTTCTATATATTTCTACGCCATTAATTTTGCTGTTTGGTTTAGTTTTAAAATATCTCTTGCAGTACATAGAGCCCTCAGTATCAAATAATTCGTCACTATGTTTTAAAGAAGAGTCATCATAATAATATTCTTTTCTATGAAGTTGGCCGTATAAATTATATTGATGGCGCTCATATTTCAATCCTGATGTGGGAGAAATGAAGTCCTCATATTCAAGAACATTAGACTGTCCATAATACTTTCGAGATCTCACATGACATTCATTATTATAATAATGAATAAGATCACTCTTTTTTCCTCGCCTATCAATAAGTCCTTTAATCTTTCTAGGTGTTTTAATGTATTTTGGATTCCTAGTAATCAATGTTTTTGGGACTTTAAAAAGTTTGAAATTTGATAACCATTCATACATATTTTCGAATTGTATATTTTCTGTAACTTTGTTTTCTTGTCTGTATTTTTTATAAATACTAGGATAATTACCATGATAATTAGTGGTGAGAATTTTACTTGGAATTTTAAATTCTTCATCTAACAGTTTAATTCGTCTGAGTAAAGCTTGAGTCCTACCACCATGGGATAATGGGAGGGTGGTTGTTACTGTGTATATCATAATTAATTCTCCTTTATTTCAAACTTAAATTATTAGAAAAGTTGTATAAATTGTTAATTACTCATGATAAACATTTTTATGAAAATTACAAGAATTTTAATAACTATTCAGTATTTGTACTATATAACCGTGTTGATGATTAGTATTAAATGCAATGCTTTGTCACACTATTTTATAATTGTTTAATTTGTTTAAAATAAAAAAGAGGTGAGGAAGAATTTTTAAACTCTTCATCTCCTCACCCCTTACTTTAAGATGACTAGTTTAAAAATGATTAAAACGATATTTTAAAACTAGTCATCTCATACGAATATATTTTAATGTTTGGCAACTTATTTTTTCTCAAAAAATTTAATTATCAGTTTTAATTTGTTTAGTGATAGTCATATTCATCTCTAACTTTTTTAAAACTTGTAAATAAGCGTACCCCGTTGATTGCAAATGATCCAAGTGCACTTAACTTACGAAGTTTAGATGCGGATTTAATAGAAATGTAAAAATCAATGATTGTTCCTAGTGCGCTTAGACCTAATGATAAATAGACAAGTTGTTTATTCTTAGCATTATAGCGAATCCCGTTATAACCATCTACAATGAATCCTGCTACGTTGAATAATCTTGATAATTGTTTAGCCATAAATAATGATTCCCTCCGTATACCATACTTATTTTGAAGAATAAAATATTCGAATGTATGGTTAAATGTCATATTTTCAATTAAAAGTAGTTTAGTTAAATCATGTAGTAACTTATTTATGATAACATAATACTAAATATAAGTATGAAATTGAAGATATTTATTATGAATAGGGATGAATTGATGAATGATTAAATGTGTTTGCTTAGTTGAAGAAAAGAATCATCAGTTACTACTTGTACAAGTTCGACATAGAGATAAGTATTATTTCCCGGGTGGTAAAATTGATGAGGGTGAGAGTCTTGTGGAAGCTTTACAAAGAGAATTGAAGGAAGAATTGCGCTTAGAATTAGCTAAAGATGAACTAGAATTTATTGGAACTATTGTCGGAGAAGCCTATCCACAACCTAATATGTTGACTGAACTTAATGGATTCAAAGTTAATCGAGCTATAGATTGGTCAAAAGTTGAAACCGATCATGAAATTACTGACATGAAATGGTTCGATATCAATGACAGTGAAAACATAGCGCCTGCAGTAAATACTTGGATTAAGGAATTTATCAATCATTAATAGATAGGAGTTAAATATTAACATCATATTACGCAACTTAATTTCTATTGATGTGAAGTTTTGATAATATCAAGTTTATGAAAGATCGTTAATTAAGTATTTAAACCGTACTCATCATAGAATCCATTAGACTAACCTAGTTGTGCAGGTACATAGATGACTGAATCTTTCTGAGTGGAAAGATTAATGGCTAGACAGTATATGAAAACACCTGTTTGCTATATTATTTTGATAATGCATTATAGAAAGTTAATGTTGAGGATAAGTTGTCGGCGAAAAATGAGTAAGTTGTTACACAGATGATATATATTTTTTCATGGGTTAAAGAATTTACGTACACTATCAAATATTAAAAATAAGAACATGACGAATATTTATTAAAAATGCAATTACTTTAAATTAGGTCTATACATTAAGAATAATATTAAACATCCCATCGCCATATAATAATTAAGTTAAACTGTTTGATCATAAACGCTCGCTATAATTATTTAAAGGCGGTGGGAATATTTTATTTATTTTGTTGATTCGTAAGAGTCTTCTTTTGACTGACATGTTTAATCATAAATGCTGTAATCCATGCAGTAATGGGAATGCTAATTGCAACGGCGATGCCACCAAGTAAAATAGCTATAAATTCCTGTGTGAATATTTTCGAATTAATGATGTGTCCAAATGAATAATGTAATTTAAAGAACCAGAAGAATAAAGTTAATTGTCCTCCGAAAAATGCTAAATAAATGGTATTGGCAGAAGTTGCTAATATCTCTCTACCCACGCGCATACCAGACTGAAATAATTGATGCTGATTTAAATTTGGATTTGTCTCATTTAGTTCATACATAGGGGAACTAATTGTTATTGCTAAATCAATGACTGCTGCTATCACTGCAAGAACAATTGTAAATACCATAAACTGTACCATATTAATACCAATATTCATTGAATACACATATGTTTCATCCTGCTGTTCGGTTGCAAAACCTTGTAAGTGCCCCATCCCAACTGAAAAGTATATCATGAGTATTAATATGAGTATTGTTGCTAAAGTACCTAGAAAAGCTGCTTGTGTTTTGACGTTATAACTATTTAATACAAATAAATTAATTGCGGCTATGATAAAGCAAAATATAAATGTGACAAGATAGATTGGTACACCATATATAATTAAAAGAATACTTATTACAAGAATGATAAAGTTTAAAAACAAAGTAAAAAAAGAAATGAGTCCTTTCTTACCTCCGAAAATAACCATTATCAACAATAATAAGAAACCTAAAATAGTAATTGCACTCATTGATTAACACCTCGCAGTTTAAGCCATAGTTCCATTAAAGCAATTGTTATAGGAATAGTTAAAACGATGCCTATCCCACCAGTTAATGCTCGAGCAATTTCTAATGACCAATTCATCGAAATAGTATAAGTAATAGTGTTAGCATTTTTTAAATAAATTAGAAACATAGGTAAGCTACCAGATAGATATGAAAAGAGTAGTATGTTAGTCATTGTTCCCATTATATCCTGACCGATATGTCTTCCGGCAAGAGCCCAACGTTTCATTGATATTTGAGGGCTACGTTGTAAAATTTCATACATCCCACTTGCTATAGTAATAGAAACGTCCATCACTGCTCCAAGTGTACCTATTAGTACGGAAGCTAGAAAGACATCTTTAGGAGGGAGAGTAAGGAAAGTGATTGTTTCGTATTTTATTCCATTTCCCCCGGTAAATTTGATGATGACTTCGGTAATTCCAACACATAAGAACGTTCCAATCAGCGTACTTACAATAGTAATTAAGGTTCGGGTATGCCAACCTGTTACAAGTAGCAAAGTGAAAGAAGTGGAAATGATAATGGCACAAGTCATCAATAAGAATAAACTTATAGTCCCATATTGATTATGTATTAAAATAGCTCCCATAACGGTAATAGTATTAACGATAAGGGATAATATAGATTGAAGTCCTACTTTTTTTCCTACGACTAAAACAGTAAGTAAAAATAAGCCGGTTATTATGACAACAATAGTATCTCGTTTTTTCTCTATAATCGTTGCGTCTTTAGGATTTTTAGAAATATGTAAAACAACTTTGTCATTTTTGGAAAATGATTCTGAATCAGCTTGAGATTTCACATATTGGTGGGGGATCGTCGTTGTTTGTCCCTTGAATTCACCATTTAGAATCTTGAATGTTAGCTTCTCTTTGTATTTAATATCTTTATTTTTGTGCTCGTCTGTTACCTTTTGTGATTGGATATCAGTAATTTGAGTGATTTGTCCTATAGGCATATTATAAAATCTATCGTTAAAAAACGTGAATATTAACGTACCTAAAAATAGGCAACTAAAGATTATCATCATCCAAGTAAAAGGTATTTTTAAAAAATTCTTGGATTGCATCTTAAAACCTCAATTCTCAACTTAATAATCATATTGATATAGCGATTATACGACCTTTTATGATTGAACTCAAAAAGTTATCAATGAAATGTTGATGTCGAAGAGTGATAAAGTTTTACAAAGATAAGATGAATAATTAATATATAGTAGATTTATTTAATAATGTGTAAATTAAATCCCATGCTACATTAATGTCGTTTTTCTTGTTATCTTTTCGCATAACTACACATAGCGTTCGTTTTAATTCTGTATGATTTAAAGGGATTTTAGTCCAATTTACGTGATTATATAGTAAACAATTTTGACTAGAAATAATAAATCCCTTATCATTACTCAAAATATGTTGCGCGAGTTTCATATCTGAAATCATTCGTACTTGTGCTTTAGTCTTTTCAATCAATTTACTTTTTATAGAGTTTGTCATTGGTTCGAGACAGTATAGTGATTGATTTGTAAATTGAGATAGCGGGGGATGTATAGTCATAGCTAGCGGATGTGATTTGGGTACATACATATGATAATTTTCTTCAAATAAAGGCATGACGCGTAAATGTGTTTCCCGTTCTAACACAGGAGTAAATTCAGTGATTGCAATATCCAACTGATTGGAAAGAATTTGATCTAATAATTTATCATGTATTGTAAGTTGCGGAATCATGGTACTGTTACTTTGTTGTTCAAATGTTTGAATTAGGGGAAGAATCATTTGAGAGGCATCACTTTCTTCATATCCAATATAAATTGTCTGTTGATTATGTGATGCGTGTTGTTGAAATGAGTGAATGGTTTTATCCATTAATTCTAGTATTTGAGTTGCCTGTGAGAGTAACTGTCTACCTTCAACAGTTAATATGATATTTCTACCACTTCTTTTAAATAATGTCACCCCCAATTCTTTTTCGAGTTGAGTGATTTGACGACTAATCGCAGACTGTGCAATGTTTAGTTCTAATGCTGCATCTGAAATATGCTCTCGACGTGCAACCTCTACAAAGTATCTAAGTTGTTTTATATCCATAGTTGATTTCCCTCCATTCAATAAAATAAATACTGTCTTATTCTAAACCTAGTATATCAGTATTTTTTGGAATCGTTCTAATAATTAGATGAATTTAATCTAATTTATATATTGAACAGATAAATAAATTACATTATAGTTATTACTATCAAACAAAATTGTCAGAAAATTCTAATAAGGGAGTGTGCATCATGTACAATGAGAAATTAAAAAAGGGACTATACGATTATCGTGAAGAGCATGATGCGTGTGGTATTGGATTTTATGCCAATATGGATAATAAAAGATCTCACGATATTATAGAAAAATCTTTAGAAATGTTAAGACGGTTAGATCATCGTGGTGGAGTAGGTGCCGACGGTATTACTGGTGATGGTGCTGGAATTATGACGGAGATACCATACCAATTGTTCGAACAATTAACAGAATTCAAAGTTCCCGGCGAAGGATATTATGCCGTGGGATTATTTTTTTCTAAAGAGAAAGTTAGAGATTCAATTCACGAAGAGATGTTTAATCAATATTTTGAAAGTGAAGGTTTTAAAGTCATTGGATATAGAGATGTGCCAGTAGATACTCGCGCTATTGCTCAACATGTTGCAGATACTATGCCTTATATTCAACAAGTATTTGTTGACATCACAGGTGTAAATGAAGTTGAAAAACGATTGTTTTTAGCAAGAAAACAAATTGAAAAATATAGTGAAACACAATCCATAGATTTATATTTCACAAGTCTCTCTCATAGAACGATTGTTTATAAAGGTTGGTTACGTTCGGATCAAATTAAAGGGTTATATTTAGATCTACAAAATGAGGCATATCAATCAAAATTAGGACTTGTACACTCCCGCTTTAGTACTAATACATTTCCAAGTTGGAAACGTGCACATCCCAATCGAATGCTTATGCACAATGGTGAAATTAATACCATTAAGGGTAACGTAAACTGGATGCGAGCACGCCAAAATAAACTAGTTGAAACATTATTTGAAGATGAGAAAGATAAGGTGCATTTTATTGTTGATGAAGATGGTAGTGACTCATCAATAGTTGATAATGCGTTAGAGTTCTTATCATTAGCAATGGAGCCTGAAAAAGCAGCGATGTTATTAATTCCAGAGCCATGGTTATACAATGAATCTAACGATAAAAAAGTTCGTTCTTTCTATGAATTTTATAGTTATTTAATGGAGCCATGGGATGGACCAACTATGATTTCCTTTTGCAATGGAGATAAGATAGGTGCATTGACCGATAGAAATGGATTAAGACCTGGGCGTTATACAATAACTAAAGATAATTTTATTGTTTTTTCTTCCGAAGTAGGTGTCATTGATGTTCCGGAAGAAAATGTAGCATTTAAAGGACAACTTAATCCTGGGAAGTTATTACTTGTAGACTTTTTACAAAATAAGGTTGTAGAAAATAATGAGCTAAAAACTAATATTGCTAATGAGTTGCCCTACGAACAATGGCTAAAAGATTATAAAAATCAAAATGATTTAGATAATATTTATTACCAATCTTCCGACTGGGATGATCAAACACTCTTCCGCTTACAGAAACAATTTGCTTACACTAAAGAAGATATCAATAAATATATGACAGATTTAGTCATCAATAAAAAAGATCCCATTGGAGCGATGGGATATGATGCACCTATTGCAGTTCTTAATGATAAGCCTGAGTCGCTATTTAATTATTTTAAACAATTATTTGCACAAGTTACCAATCCACCCATCGATGCTTATCGAGAAAAGATTGTAACGAGTGAACTTTCATATTTAGGTTCAGAAGGGAACCTTTTATGTCCTGATGAATCAGTTTTAGAAAGAATTCAATTAAAAAAACCAGTTTTAAATGAAGCGCAATTATCATCAATCGATCATTCGTATTTTAATGTAACGTATTTATCTACACTTTATACAGATGATTTGGAAAGTAGCTTAACTGAACTAGGGAACCGAGCAATACAGGCTGTACATGAAGGGGCGAAAATTTTGGTGTTAGACGATACGTCGTTAACTCACGAAAATAGTTATGCAATGCCAATTTTATTAGCATTAAGTCACGTGCATCAATTATTAATTCGAGAAGGATTAAGAATGGAGACCAGCCTCATTGCGCAGTCCGGTGAAACACGAGAAGTTCATCATGTTGCATGTTTACTTGGTTATGGTGCAAACGCTGTAGTTCCATATTTAGCGCAACGAACGATTGAACAATTAACGCGTCAAGGTCAACTTTCAGGAAACGTCGCTGAAAATGTTGCTACGTATACCAATGTATTGTCAGAAGGCGTTATTAAAGTGATGGCTAAAATGGGCATTTCTACCGTACAAAGTTATCAAGGAGCACAGATATTTGAAGCGGTAGGTTTATCGAATAGCGTCATAGAAAAATATTTTACAGGTACACAGTCAAAATTATCTGGTATAAGTATTGAACAAATAGACCAAGAGAATAAAGCGAGACAAAGTGATGATTCTGATTATCTTGAATCCGGAAGTGTATTCCAATGGAGACAACAAGGTCAGCATCATGCATTTAATCCTCGTACGATTTTTTTATTGCAGCATGCATGTAGAGAAAATGATTACGAGTTATTTAAAAAATTCTCCAAAGCTGTAAATTTAAAACGTACGGATCATATTAGACATTTATTAGAATTCAAGACACGTCAATCTATTGATATTAGTCGTGTTGAACCAGCAAGTGAAATTGTGAAACGTTTTAATACGGGAGCTATGAGTTACGGCTCTATCTCAGCAGAAGCACATGAGACTTTGGCTCAAGCTATGAATCAAATTGGAGGTAAAAGCAATAGTGGAGAAGGTGGTGAAGATTCTTCACGTTACGAAATTCAAAAGGATGGAAGTAATAAGATAAGTGCAATTAAGCAAGTTGCATCAGGTCGTTTTGGGGTGACGAGTGATTACTTGCAACATGCAAAAGAAATTCAAATTAAAGTTGCACAAGGCGCTAAACCAGGGGAAGGTGGACAACTACCAGGTTCAAAAGTATATCCATGGATTGCTGAGACTAGAGGTTCGACACCAGGTATAGGATTAATTTCACCACCACCACACCATGATATTTATTCAATTGAGGACTTAGCACAGCTCATTCATGATTTAAAAAATGCAAATAGAAGAGCTGATATTGCAGTTAAACTTGTATCTAAAACTGGCGTTGGAACTATAGCTTCAGGGGTAGCTAAAGCTTTCGCCGATAAAATTGTTATAAGTGGTTATGATGGAGGTACAGGTGCATCGCCTAAAACAAGTATTCAACATGCAGGTTTGCCATGGGAGATAGGCCTTGCCGAAACACATCAAACACTTAAATTAAATGATTTGCGTAGTCGTGTAAAATTAGAAACGGATGGTAAGTTACTAACAGGTAAAGATGTAGCTTATGCTTGTGCGCTCGGTGCAGAAGAATTTGGTTTCGCAACAGCACCACTTGTTGTTTTGGGGTGTATTATGATGAGAGTTTGTCATAACGATACGTGTCCAGTAGGAGTTGCAACACAAAACAAAGATTTGAGAGCTTTGTTTAGAGGTAAGGCACAGCATGTAGTTAACTTTATGTATTTTATAGCTGAAGAATTACGTGAAATTTTGGCTTCACTTGGTTTAGAAACAGTAGAAGAGTTAGTAGGGAGAACAGATCTTCTTCAACGTTCGACGCAATTGAAACCAAATAGTAAAGCAGCGTCTCTTCAAATAGAACGTTTAATTGAACAATTTGACGGTGTTAATACGAAAGAGATATCACAAAATCATCATCTTGATGAAGGATTCGATTTGAATTATCTGTACCCAGACGCACGCTATAGCATTGAAAACGGGCACTCTTTTACCGGAAATTATGTTGTTAATAATGAACAGCGAGATGTAGGTGTAATTACAGGTAGTGCGATAGCTAAACAATATGGAGAAGAAGGATTGCCTGAAGATACGATACTTGCTTACACTGAAGGTCATGCAGGTCAAAGCTTAGCTGCATATGCACCACGCGGATTAACAATTCATCATACCGGTGATGCTAATGATTATGTAGGTAAAGGATTGTCCGGTGGAACTGTCATCGTAAATGCTCCAAATAGTCAGCGTGAAAATGAAATTATAGCAGGAAATGTAAACTTTTACGGGGCTTCTAGAGGTAAAGCGTTTATCAATGGTAAAGCTGGTGAGCGTTTCTGTATTAGAAATAGTGGCGCAGATGTTGTGGTAGAAGGTATTGGTGATCATGGACTTGAATATATGACAGGGGGACATGTCATTATCTTAGGAGATGTAGGAAAGAACTTTGGCCAAGGTATGAGCGGGGGCGTAAGTTATATTTTCCCTTCTGACGTGGAGACATTTAAAAAGGTTAATGCGCTTGAAACTTTAGAATTCAGTAGTATACGTTTTGATGAGGAAAAATCCCTTATCAAAGACATGCTCGAAGCACATTTTAAGCATACACGTAGTAATAAAGCACGCCAAATACTCGACCAATTTGACAATATTGAAAAGTTAGCAATTAAAGTTATTCCAAAAGATTACAAATTAATGATGCAAAAAATTGATTTGAAAAAACGTCAAATGGAACGTGAAGATGAAGCAACACTGGCAGCGTTTTATGATGATAGAGAAACAATTGAACAAGAGTTACAGCCAGCAGTCATTTATTAAAGAAGTGGGGGATTATCATGGGCGAATTTAAAGGATTTATGAAATATGATAAACAGTCGCTATCAGAATTGTCTTTGGTAGACCGTCTTTCGAATCATGAAGCGTTTCAACAACGCTTCACTAAAGAAGATGCTTCGATTCAGGGTGCTCGCTGTATGGATTGTGGAACACCTTTTTGTCAAACTGGGCAATCTTATGGAAGAGAAACAATAGGATGCCCTATTGGTAATTATATACCTGAGTGGAACGACTTAGTCTATCATCAAGATTTTAAAGCTGCTTACGAAAGATTGAGAGAGACGAATAATTTTCCTGAATTTACAGGAAGAGTTTGTCCAGCACCATGTGAGCAATCATGTGTTATGAAAATTAATAGAGAATCCGTGGCGATTAAAGGTATTGAACGTACAATTATTGACGAAGCATATGAGAACGAGTGGGTTCATCCCGCATATCCTGAAGATCATAAGGACCAACGAGTTGCTATCGTAGGTAGTGGCCCAGCGGGACTTACAGCAGCTGAAGAATTAAACCTTAAAGGCTATAAAGTTACGGTTTATGAAAAGGCGCATGAACCAGGTGGCTTGCTAATGTACGGCATACCAAATATGAAACTAGATAAAGACGTAATACGTCGACGTGTATCACTTATGAAAGATGCTGGGATTTTATTTAAAACAGGCGTTGAAATTGGCGTCGATGTGAGCCGTGAAACACTTGAAGAAAATTATGATGCTATTATTTTATGCACAGGTGCTCAAAATGCGAGAGATTTGCCATTAGAAGGACGAATGGGCTCTGGTATTCATTTTGCAATGGACTATCTTACTGAACAAACCCAGTATCTAAATGGTGAGATTGAAAGTTTGAGCATTACTGCTAAAGATAAGAATGTAATTATTATTGGTGCTGGTGACACTGGTGCAGACTGTGTAGCGACTGCATTACGTGAAAACTGTAAATCTATTGTCCAATTTAATAAATATACGAAGCAACCTGAAGAGATTACTTTTGAAAGTAATACTTCCTGGCCATTAGCAATGCCTGTTTTCAAAATGGATTATGCGCATAAGGAATATGAAGCTAAATTTGGTCAAGAACCAAGAGCCTATGGTGTACAAACAATGCGCTATGATGTTGACGAGTTAGGAAATGTTAAAGGCTTATATACACAAATATTAAAAGAAACGCCTGATGGTATGGTTATGGAAGATGGACCAGAACGATTTTGGCCGGCTGATTTAGTCTTATTATCTATAGGGTTTGTTGGCACTGAAACCACTGTTCCGCATGCGTTTGATATACACACCGAGCGTAATAAAATTGTAGCTAATGATACAAATTATCAAACCAATCATGCTAAAATATTTGCTGCAGGAGATGCAAGACGAGGTCAGAGCTTGGTTGTTTGGGCAATAAAAGAAGGTCGTGAAGTAGCACAGTCTGTTGATCAATACTTAAGTAAAAAAGTTCTAGTGTAAACTCAAGAATAATTATATTGACTTTTAATTAAAGTCATTATATTATTGTTATTGTGTTAATTGGAGGAATACCCAAGTCCGGCTGAAGGGATCGGTCTTGAAAACCGACAGGGCCTTAACGGGCCGCGGGGGTTCGAATCCCTCTTCCTCCGCCATTAGAATTTAAATTCCAAGACTAATAGATACCAAAGGCAAGTGCTTATGTTAATAAGTATTTGCCTTTTTATGTTGTATTTGTGATTTTTATATATAAATAAATTTTTTTATGTAACTCATTGTGCAGAAAATTTAAATGCTTTTGGAGATAAAGACTAATGACCGTAGGAGAAATGTTTTCAAAGACAATTAATCATTGAAAAGGATTTGAAATTAGATATAAGTTATTCAAGTAAGTCTATTACTTTTGAAACTGTTTCATCTTTTGAGTACGAAATTTTTGGTGATCATTTTACACCTTTTACAGCTACTGTCAGAAGTACTGTTTTTTATAGATACCACATGTTTTCAACATATTATTTCAAAACAATTAGCCACAGAATTTTTAAGACGACGATAATTACATTTTAATGAGTTTCAAAAATCGTCGTGTTTTTTTTAAAAGCGAAGAAGATTAAATTTTTACGCTTGCAAAGAGAGGCAGAATTATAGTAATATAGTTCTTACCGTGCTAGGTGGGGAGGTAGCGGTTCCCTGTACTCGAAATCCGCTTTATGCGAGACTTAATTCCTTTGTTGAGGGCGTATTTTTGTGAAGTCTGCCCGAAGCACGTAGTGTTTGAAGATTTCGGTCCTATGCAATATGAACCCATGAACCATGTCAGGTCCTGACGGAAGCAGCATTAAGTGGATCCTCATATGTGCCGTAGGGTAGCCGAGATTTAGCTGTCGACTTCGGTAACGTTTATGATATGCGTTCGATACAAAGGTGCATGGTTTTTTACTTTAGATTTAAGCAAATTTTTATATAGATAATAAAGGTCTAGGTTATGAAACTTAGATATATAGTCCGATGTGAAGTTATTTAAATTTCATTCAGGGCTATTTTTTTATTTACAATTAAACTTAATATAATAGCTATTGATTTCAATCTTAAAGTTGGAGTAGTTATTATGAAGCGTTATAGTTATTTATCTAAATATTAATTTCAATGTTTGATGTTAAGTGTGATGTTTTACTTCAAGTCATTTTTATTAAATGGATTAATAACGAATAATTTGTTAAAGTTATATCGTTGTAAAATAAAAACCTAGTTAATTAAAAAAATTACGTCGAAATATAGAATGGCTTATTATAATGGAGGATACATGCATATTTATTTAAGTACTTTAACAGAGGTCGATTATGAAACGTCACTAAATAGTATAGAAAATAATTATAATCTAAATCCAGAATCCAGTTGGCAAGATCGAGCGCGCGTTAAAAATCTAAGAAAACTTGAAAGCTACAATTATGAATTAGAAGTTATAGCTAAGAATGAATTGAATGAAGTTATAGGTCACGTTGTGTTAGCAGAGGTTAAGTTGTCGTCTAAAAACAAAAAAGCGATAGCGTTAGCCATTGGTGCACTGTCAGTAGATAAATCTATTCGAAACCAAGGATTAGGTCAAGCGCTGTTAAAAGCTGTAGAAGAACGTGCTAAAGAACAAGGATATTGTGCTATTTTTGTAAATAATCATCCTCAGTACTTTGAGAAATCTGATTATGAAGCAGCTCATTTATATAATATACATATAGAAGAAAAACGAAATGATCAAACATTATTAGTAAAATTTCTAAAACCGGTTCAAAATGAATGGTCTGGAATGACAGTGTATTATCCGGAAGTACTGGATTGATTTTTAATTGAAAAGAAAATATAAGAGCGTGATATAATAATGAGTAATTGTTAATGGAGGTGCTACGGTGGATTACCAAGCTTTGTATCGTATGTATAGACCGCAAAGTTTTGATGATGTGGTTGGACAAACGCATGTAACTAAAACACTGCGTAATGCAATTTCAAAAGGTAAACAATCTCATGCATATATTTTTAGTGGTCCGAGAGGTACGGGTAAAACGAGTATTGCAAAGGTTTTTGCCAAAGCTATTAATTGTCTTAATAGTGACAATGGTGAACCTTGTAATGAATGTGCGATTTGTAAAGGAATCACACAAGGTACGAATAACGATGTAATTGAAATTGATGCTGCAAGTAATAACGGTGTAGATGAAATAAGGAATATTAGAGATAAAGTTAAGTACGCACCTAGTGAATCTAAGTATAAAGTATATATTATTGACGAGGTTCATATGTTAACTACTGGTGCTTTCAATGCTTTGCTTAAAACATTAGAAGAACCACCAGCGCATGCTATATTTATCTTGGCAACAACAGAACCACATAAAATTCCACCCACTATTATTTCGAGAGCGCAACGATTTGACTTTAAAGCAATTAGCAGTGACCAAATTATAGATAGACTTAAGTATGTAGCTAATTCCCAATCTTTGGATTACGACGACGCAGCATTAGAATTTATTGCTAAAGCATCAGAAGGTGGTATGCGAGATGCATTAAGCATTATGGACCAGGCAATAGCGTTCGGAGACGAACGACTTACTTTACAAGATGCTTTAAATGTTACAGGTAGTGTTGATGAAGCGGCGTTAAATGAGTTGTTTAATGACATTGTAAAAAGTGATGTTAAAGCTGCATTTAATAGATATCATCATTTTATTTCAGAAGGTAAAGAAGTCAACAGACTCATTAATGATATGATTTACTTTGTTAGAGATACAATAATGAATAAAACGTCTAACGAATCCGTTCATTTTGAATCACTTATTCATTTCGACTTAGATATGTTATACAAGATGATAGATATCATAAATGATACACTAGTATCCATTAGGTTCAGTGTAAATCAAAGTGTTCATTTTGAAGTGTTACTAGTTAAACTTGCAGAAATGATTAAGACACAGCCTCAAACTGTACAAAATGTAGCAACAGCATCGGTAGCTAATGAACCAGATAATGAAATGTTATTACAACGCTTAGAACAACTTGAAAATGAGCTTAAAACCTTAAAAGAACAAGGAATCAAAGCTAATAAAGTTAATAAACAACCTAAGAAGCCAACACGCACGATTCAACGATCTAAAAATGCGTTTTCTATGCAACAGATAGCGAAAGTATTAGACAAAGCAAACAAAGATGATATCAAATTATTGAAGAACCATTGGCAAGAAGTGATTGATCATGCGAAAAGTAATGATAAAAAGTCTTTAGTTAGTTTACTACTGAATTCAGAACCGGTAGCAGCTAGTGAAGATCATGTGTTAGTTAAATTTGATGAAGAAATTCATTGTGAAATAGTAAATAAAGATGATGAAAAGAGAAATAATATTGAAAGTGTAGTTTGTAATATAGTTAATAAAACTGTCAAAGTAGTAGGAGTGCCGGCTGACCAATGGCTGAGAGTGAGAGCAGAGTACTTACAAAATCGTAACACCAATGAAACACATCAAAGCGAAAAACAAAGCACACAACAGTCTCAACAAATAGATATTGCTCAAAAAGCTAAAGACTTATTTGGTGAGGAAACTGTACATTTAGTTGATGAAGACTGATACATGACAAGTGATATATTGGTATGTATAATGTAATAAAAGCTAAATTTTTATAGAAATTGTTTACTATTAAGGAGGAAATGAAATTATGCGCGGTGGCGGAAATATGCAACAAATGATGAAACAAATGCAAAAAATGCAAAAGAAAATGGCTCAAGAACAAGAAAAATTAAAAGAAGAACGTGTTGCTGGAACAGCAGGCGGAGGTATGGTGACTGTTACTGTAACAGGTCATAAAGAAGTTGTAGATGTAGAAATTAAAGAAGAAGCTGTTGATCCAGAAGATGTTGAGATGCTTCAAGATTTAGTATTGGCGGCTACAAATGAAGCGATGAATAAAGCAGATGAGTTAACACAACAACGTTTAGGTAAGCATACTCAAGGCTTAAACATCCCTGGAATGTGATGAAATATGCATTATCCAGAACCTATATCAAAGCTTATCGATAGTTTTATGAAACTGCCAGGCATTGGACCAAAGACGGCTCAACGTCTGGCTTTTCATACTTTAGATATGAAAGAAGACGATGTTGTTAAGTTTGCTAAAGCACTAGTTGATGTTAAAAGAGAACTTACCTATTGTAGTGTTTGTGGACATATTACAGAAAATGATCCTTGTTATATATGTGAAGATAAACAGCGAGATCGTTCTGTCATATGTGTAGTTGAGGATGACAAGGATGTCATAGCAATGGAAAAAATGCGTGAATATAAAGGTTTATATCACGTGCTTCATGGTTCGATTTCACCAATGGATGGTATTGGGCCTGAAGACATCAATATACCTGCATTAGTTGAACGCCTCAAAAACGATGAGGTGAAAGAACTTATATTAGCTATGAATCCTAACCTAGAAGGTGAGTCTACTGCAATGTATATATCTAGGCTGGTTAAGCCAATTGGGATTAAAGTCACAAGACTGGCACAAGGTTTATCTGTAGGCGGCGATTTAGAATATGCTGATGAAGTGACTTTATCTAAAGCAATTGCAGGTAGAACGGAAATGTAATAATATTTACCACTTAAAAGTCTGGGATATAAGTCAATATTCTAGGCTTTCTTTATATTTA
>NZ_JBRIKK010000016.1:0-69591 GCF_052976705.1 Staphylococcus sp. MSU001 | reverse complement strand
CAAACTTCCGCCTGAGATATCTAACTCTTCCAAAATATGGATATTTTCGCCTTTCATTTGTCCATCTCTAATTAAAAAACATGCTGCAGCTAAAGAAGCTAATCCAGACCCTATTAAATAGGCTGATTTACTATCAACATTTTCAGGTTTTTTAGGTCGAGCAAACGCTTCGTAATTACTATTTGTATAATACATAGAAACATCACTCCAATTAAATAAAAGTTTGAAAATCTGTATGATATCGCTTTCAAGTATATTTTACCCCTCTTTGTGTAATAACACAAACAATTGGTTATTTTTTAATTTAATTCACTTAAAACTATACTAATCTTTTTTATTTAGCTATTTTTAACATCAAATTAAAGATTTGTTAGAAAAATTTAAATCGTTAATTCTATAAACTTCATCATGATACACATTTATTGCAATTCATCTCTAAAATAGTAAATATATTTCTTGTTTAAATAACAATACTTGAAATAACCTTGACAATATATAATAAAAATCATACATTTAAGTTAATTAAATAATTGAACGCACTAGGGGTGTATTCTTTACTGAGATGAGGCCAACCTCAAACCCTTCGAACCTGATCTAGCTAGTTACTAGCGTAGGAAAGTGTTGTTATACATCTAATGAATTATGATTAGATGTTGCTTCTGACGCACAACTTTCCTAGAGATGGTTGTGCGTTTTTTAGGAGGATGTTTTTATGTCAAAAGGTTTAAAACTATCTGAAATTCTTGTGACAGTTTTAATTTCAGTAGTATTTGCCATCATTTATAACTTATGGTGGTTTGTTTACAATATTGTACAAGTTGCGGGTATTCACTTAGAACAACTTACATATGGTGTATGGTTTATGGCAGCAGTCGTTTGTTACTTAATCATTCCTAAGCCAGGTATAGCATTATTAGCAGAAATCGCAGCTGGAGCTGGTGAAACGATTGTCATGGGAAAATTTGATATACCTACTATCATATATGCGATATTACAGGGACTGGCTTGTGAAATTATATTTGCTATTTTTAAATATAAATCACGTTCTGCTGCTGTAGCAATGCTTGCTGGATTAGCAACTGCTTTAATCTCTTTCCCAGTGGATTACTTCTATGGTTACCTAAACGAAGTTGCTGGATGGAACTTACTACTATTTATCATTTTCCGTTCAATTAGCGGAATTGTATTAGCTGGTTTAGTTTCATACTGGATTGTCAAAGCATTAGATAAAACTGGTGTAACTAAATTCTTCAGACCAGCATCACAACAAGATTACGATAACCTATAAGGGGATTTTTTAATTGTTACGTGTTAAAAATTTACGTTTAAAGTATCCGAATGGAGATAGGAAAATATTCAACAACTTAAATCTTGAGATTAAAAATAAAGAAAAAGTGCTTTTACTCGGTCCTTCCGGATCAGGTAAAAGCACATTACTTAATGTATTAAGTGGAATAGTACCTAATTTAATTGAACTTCCGATGAAATATGATGAATTGAATATTGATCATGATAGTGGCGTTATATTTCAAGATCCAGATAATCAATTTTGTATGCCAAAAGTATATGAGGAACTTGCATTTGTTTTAGAAAATAGAAATATTCCTAGAAGTGAGATGGATCAAGAAATCGAAGACGCGTTAAAGTCTGTAGACCTCAATGTTACTCATAAAACATATGTCAACAATCTAAGTGGTGGTATGAAACAGAAGTTAGCTATTGTTGAAACAATACTACAAAAATCAAAGACACTTTTTTTAGATGAGCCTACTGCAATGCTCGACGTAAAAGCAACTGAAGATTTATGGAAGAAATTAATCAATCTTTGGGAAGATCAAACAGTTTTAATTGTTGAGCATAAGGTTGAACATATTTGGCAACATGTTGACCGCGTATTGTTATTAAATTATGATGGTCAAATTGTTGCTGACGACACCCCTGAACAAATCTTAAATCATTATGAAGCGCTATTAACTGAATACGGAGTTTGGCACCCTAGAGCATGGCAGAGTGCACCACGCCCCATCCCATTACCTAATCAAACAAAGAATCTCTTATTTCATTTTGACGACGGGCAAATTATTAGAGGTAAAAAGACACTTTTTTCATCCAAGGAGCTTAAACTGTATTCAGGTGAATGGTTAACAATCACTGGTAAAAATGGCGCTGGTAAAACCTCTTTACTAGAAGCTATGTTACAACTAATTAAATATGAAGGTAACATGTTTTATCGCGACCAATTATTATCTAAAATTAAACAAGCGGCAAAGCATATGTATTTGGTATATCAGAATCCTGAATTACAATTTATTACGAATTCTGTTTATGATGAAGTGTATATTCATTATAATCACTTAGACCCTAAGCATGCGAATGATGAAACTATGGATTTATTAAAATTATTACATTTAGATCAAGTTAAGGATCATCATCCTTTTGAAATATCAACAGGTCAAAAGCGTCGTTTAAGTGTTGCAACAGCATTAAGTTCAAAGGCAGAGATTATTTTATTAGATGAGCCAACATTCGGCCTAGATAGTCATAATACATTTCAACTTATCAAGTTATTTCAAGAACGCGTTAATCAAGGTCAAACAATTATCATGGTGACACATGATCCAGAAATTATTAAACGATATCCAACAAGACGATTACGCGTGGAAGATGGGTGTCTTAAAGAAATGGAAGGTGAACACATTGTTTGAAAGATGGAAAAAACGCCACACCTTCGTTGATGATGTAAATATCATTACTAAGTTACTTTTAGGTATCGCATTATTCTTTTTCATTATATTTATCCATAACTTTGACTTTATGATTTATATCGTTATATTAATGTTTATGTTCTTACTTTTATTTAACGGTACAGAATTTAAAATAACTGCCATTTTTATATTAGTCACAACACTCTTTGCCTTGATGTCGTCATTATTTATGATTTTATATGGTGATGGAGAACATATGCTTGTAAAATTTGGTATTTTGCAAATAAGTACAGAAAGTATTGTACGAGGTCTTCATCTATCTATGAGAACAATTACCGTTTCAATGTTTGGTATACTAATCGCACTGACTTCACAAATTGTAATGATTTTTTATAGTTTAATGCAACATTTAAAGGTGAAGCCTAAATTTGCTTATGCTTTTATGGCAGCGATTAGAATGGTTCCACTTATAATAAGTTCTCTTATTCAATTAAGACGGTCCCTAAAAATGCGTTATCAAATGATAGATGCATCTAACTATAAAGGAATCAAGCGTCTTAACCACTTGGTCATACCTTTATTAAGTCAAAATATTCGACGTGCACATCAACTTTCTGTTGCAATGGAGTCTAAAGGCTTTAAAGATGGTCCAAGAACATACTACTATCGGGTTCCATTTTCATATAAAGATATCATCTTTGTTGCTTGTATATTAATTATCATTACTTTGTCATTTGTCTTATCATCATACCTTCCAATTACCGGTATTCATGATGTCCGTTTTGGACAATTAGACTAATAATTACACACCCAATATTTAATTAAAAGTAAATATTCATTTTATTCCAATGTAAATAGAAATCATAAAAAAATGTCCTTCGTTGATCATATCCAATCAACGAAGGACTTTATTTCGAATTGAACAACCAATTTTACTTAGTAATGGCTTTATTGCCAATATCATTACGATAAAAAAGATTGTCACTTTTTATTTGTCGTGCATGTTCATATGCGTTTGCTTGTGCTTTTTCAACTGTTGGACCTTCCCCTATAGCTAGGATAACTCGTCCGCCAGAATTCACAAAACATTGACCTTCTTTCTTTAATCCACTCACATAATAATGAGAATCTAGATTAAAACCACTTATTTCATGCCCTTTTTCATATGTACCAGGGTATCCTTTAGATGCTAGCATTACTCCTACAACAGCTTCATCTTTCCAGTTAAAATGAATAGGTTTACAATTTTCCAAATCGATAATGAGTTGCATTAAGTCACTTTCTAAACGTGTTAATAATACTTGTGCTTCAGGATCACCAAAACGTGCATTAAACTCGATAACTTTAGGTCCATCTTTTGTTAAAATTGCACCAATGTATAGTAATCCAAAGAAGTCATGACCTTCTTGTGCCATAGCTTTAGCAATAGGTTGAGCAATCTCCTTATTAGTTTGCTCAAGAACAGATGCATCAATGTGTGGTACTGGGCAATATGCGCCCATTCCACCAGTATTTGGTCCTTGATCATTATCAAATGCTCGCTTATGATCTTGAGCAATACAGTCGAAAGGAACCGCATAATCTCCATTTACAAAAGTCATTAAAGAAAACTCTTCTCCTTCTAAATAACTTTCGAAAACGACTTTCCCTTTTTCTTCTTGATAAATTGTTTTGACCCCTTCTAATGCGTCTTCTCTTGTAAAAGCAATAATAACCCCTTTACCTGCTGCTAAACCGTCTTTCTTTATTACGATTGGTAAATCACAAGTTTCAACATATTGCAACGCCTCGTTACGTGAACTTACTTCTTTATATTCTGCTGTAGGAATATGATATTTGTCCATTAATTGCTTGGCAAATAATTTTGAACCTTCAATTTGAGCCGCATCTTGTCCTGGACCAAACACTTTAATATTTGCATTTCTTAATAAATCAGCTAACCCATCTATTAAAGGTTGTTCAGGGCCAATGATTACCCAATCAATTGCGTTATGGTGAGCAAAATGTAAAATAGCTTGATGATCTGATTCAGCAATTTCACCGTGCACTTCAGCAATATTGACCATTGCATCATTTCCTGGAATCGCGTAAACCTTATCTACAATTGGAGATTGATTGATTTTAGAAGCTAATGCATGTTCACGTCCACCAGCTCCAACTATTAAAACTTTCAATAGATTACCCCTTTCTTTTCAAAAATTAATGTTTAAAATGACGCATACCTGTCATAACCATTGTAATGCCATATTTATTAGCCATATCAATAGAATCTTGATCTTTAATTGAACCACCTGGTTGAATAATTGCCTTAATACCATGTTCGGCCGCATATTCAACTGTATCTCCCATTGGGAAGAAACCATCTGAAACAAGCGCAACATTATCGTTAATTTCTATTGCTCTTTCGATTGCAATTTTAGCGGAACCTACACGATTCATTTGTCCTGCACCTATACCAACTGTTTGTTTGTTGTTACTCAATATCACTGCATTACTCTTAACGGCACTTACAACTTTCCAACCTAGCAGCATAGCTTCCCACTGTGCTTCTGTAGGTTGAGTGTCGGTAGCAACAGTCATGTCGTTTCGAGTCACATCTTTATTATCTTTATCTTGTACTAAGTAACCACCTGAAACGGAAACAAATTCTTGTTCAGCATTATCAATTGTCATATCTATTTGTAATAAACGAATATTTTTCTTTTGTGTCAATATTTTTAAAGCTTCCTCAGTAAATTGAGGTGCAATAATTACTTCTAAAAAGATAGAATGTAATGCTTCAGCTAATTTAACATCTACTGTTCTATTCAATGCTATAATACCACCAAATATTGATTGATTATCCGCTTCATAAGCATGTTGAAATGCTTCATCAATCGACTGTCCAATTCCTACTCCACACGGGTTCATATGTTTTACTGCTACAGCAGTTGGCTCGTTGAATTTTTTTACTAAACTGAGCGCTGCATCTGCGTCTTTAATATTATTAAAACTCAATTGTTTACCATGTAATTGTTTTGCACCAGCAATCGTATGTTTGCTATCAGATGTTCTAACAAAATATGCAGATTGCTGAGGGTTTTCACCATATCTTAGTGTTTCCTTATTATCTTTGAAATAGTTAACAATAGCATGATCATATTCATTTGTATGTTGGAAAACTTTAACCATTAGCGATTTTCTATATGCTTCGTCCAATTGTTGATTTTTAATTCTCTCAATAACCTCGTTGTAATCGGAAGGATGTACGATAGTTGTAACATGTTTAAAGTTTTTAGCAGCTGCTCTTAACATTGTAGGTCCACCGATATCAATATTTTCTATTGCATCAGTTTCTGTTACCTCAGGTTGAGCAACAGTCTGTTGGAAAGGATATAGGTTGACCACTACCATATCAATTAAATCAATATGTTGTTCTCGTAATTGCTCTAAATGACGTTCCTTATCTCGATCAGCTAAAATACCACCATGGACAGCTGGATGTAGTGTTTTAACACGACCATCCATAATTTCTGGAAATTGTGTTAACTCTGACACGGACTTAATATTGATATTCGCATCTTCCAATACACGTTTTGTACCACCCGTAGAATACAGTTCATAGTCTAAGTTAGTTAATGCTTTTGCAAACTCGACAATTCCACTTTTATTAGAAACGCTTAATATTGCTTTTTTCATTCTATAAGATACTCCTCTATTTAATGATTTTAGCTATAACTCTTGGATAAAGTTCATATTCTAAATGTTTTACTCTATCTTCTAATTGTTCTTTAGTATCGTCCGGTTTTATATCACATTGCTGTTGTTCAATAATTTCTCCCGTATCCATCCCACTATCTACATAATGGACAGTTGATCCAGTGACAGTATCTCCACTCTCTAACGCTTGTCCTATGGCATCTAAACCTTTGAATTTAGGTAATAATGAGGGATGTATATTTAATATCCGTCCTTCATAAGCTTGTAATAAGTCTTGTCCAATTAATCTCATATAACCAGCTAATACAATCCACTGAACTTCCTCACTGGATAATAATTTAAGTAGATGCTGTTCATATAAAGATTTGGATGAAAAGTCTTTTGGCTTGTTAATATGAATTGGAATATTTAAATTTTTAGCTCTATCAATACAGGGTACCCCTTCATTATCTGTATACAATGCCGTTACATTGATACCAGACAATTGCCCTGATTGAATATGTTTTACGATATTTTCAAAGTTACTACCTGATCCTGAGGCAAAAATCGCGATATTGGTCACTATTCTACCTCCAATAAATGAATAGGTGTATCATCATCTTTTATAATTTCACCAATTTCATATGCAGTTGTATCCATTGCACGTAACGTTGTTAATGTTGTTTGAACATCTTTTTTGTCAACAATAACTATATATCCAATGCCCATATTAAATATGTTATACATTTCATTCGTTGAAATGTTGCCCTGTTTTTGAAGCCAATCGAAGACTTCTAACGTTGGGAATGATTGTGTATCTATTTTTGCTGATAAACCTTTAGGAAGGGCACGCGGAATATTTTCATAAAAACCTCCACCGGTAATATGGCTCATCGCTTTGATATCAACATGTTTCTTTAATTCAAGAATAGGCTTTACATACAATTTTGTTGGTGCAAGGAAGGTTTCTAAAAAGGTTTGACCATTAAATTGATCATGTAATTGAACTCCTGACTCTTTTATCATTTTTCTGACTAGACTATAACCATTGGAATGAATACCATTTGAAGCTAAACCAATAATTGCTTGTCCTTCTTCAACATTCGAACCATCAATATAGTCCTCTTTCTCTACAGCGCCTACTGCAAAACCAGCAATATCATATTCACCTTCATGATACATTTCTCCCATTTCAGCAGTTTCACCGCCTATAAGTGCCGTATTGGTTTGTTCACAACCGTCACTTATACCTTTAACGATTTGCTCTATGGTACTTGGCACTACTTTATTCGTGGCAATATAGTCTAAAAAGTATAAAGGCTCAGCACCTGTTGTTAAAATATCATTTACACACATTGCGACAGCATCAATACCAATTGTGTCATGCTTTCCATAGTCAATTGCTAATTTTAACTTTGTACCCACACCGTCAGTACCTGATACCAGAACTGGCGCTTTCATATTTAATTGGGACAAATCAAATGTTGCACCAAATCCACCTAAACCACCTAATACTTCTTTACGCAATGTACGTTCAACATGACTTGTTATTCTCTCAACTGCTTCATATCCTGCTTGAATATTTACACCAGATTCCTCATATGCTTTAGACATGCAAATTTCCCTCACTATCAAAATAATGTTTATTATTAGCTATATATGATTTTTGACGTTCACTTAAATGCTTTTTATAATTTTTTTCATAATCGTAAAGTCCTGCTGGATAATCACCTGTAAAACTTTCTACACACAAGCCATGATATGGCGCATCATAATCAAGTCCTATAGACTCGATTAAGCCATCAACACTTAAATAAGCAAGAGAATCTGCACCAATATGATTTTTAATTTCCTCCGGAGACTTACTTGCTGAGATGAGTTCAGCTGTTGTAGATACGTCAATACCATAAAAACTAGGGAACATAAATTCGGGAGAAGCAATTCTTACGTGAATACGGTTAGCTCCTGAATCCTTAAGCATTTTAACTATGCGTTTAATCGTTGTACCTCGAACAATCGAATCATCTACAAGTACGATATCTTTACCATCAACAATATCCTTAACAGCCGACAGTTTTACACGTACACCTTGCTCTCTTAATTCCTGAGTAGGTTGTATAAAAGTTCGAGCAACATATTGATTTTTAACTAGTCCCATTTCATATGGCAGTCCTATTTCTTCAGCATAGCCACTTGCTGCAGATAATGATGAATTAGGTACGCCTATTACCATATCTGCTTTTGCTGGGTTTTCCTGTGCTAAACGTTTACCTGATGCTTTTCGTACTGCATGAACATTTTTTCCAGCAATCGTTGAATCAGGTCTCGCAAAATAAATATATTCCATAGCTGATATTGCAGTTGTCGTTTGTCTAGTGTATGTCTTAACTTCTATACCTTTATCCGTAATAACTACATACTCACCTGCATGGATATCTTGTACAAATTCAGCACCTAAAACATCAATCGCGCATGTTTCACTTGCTAAAATATAAGCACCGTTCTCCATTTTTCCAACTACTAATGGTCGAATAGCATTAGGATCTACTGCACCGTACAACGCATCTTTTGTTAGGATGGCAAAAGTAAATCCACCCTTAATGAGTCGCAAACTCTCTTTCAATGCTTCTTCAAATGTCGGCGCCTTACTGCGACGAATTAAGTGCATAATGACTTCAGTGTCAGAAGATGAATGGAAAATCGCACCTTGTTCTTCTAAATTTTGACGTAGTGATTTAGCATTAATTAAATTACCGTTGTGACATATACCTACGCTCATATCATAAAAGTGATATAAAAATGGTTGGATATTTTCAATGCCTTTATTACCAGAGGTTGCGTAACGAACATGTCCTATCGCATGTGGATAACCTTTTATATTTGACATATGTTCGTCTTTAATTGCTTCAGTTAATAAGCCTAATCCTCGTTCACCTTTTAGCGTTTCGTGATTTGAAACTACAATACCTGCACCCTCTTGACCTCTGTGTTGCAAACTATGTAGACCCATATATGTTAACTGTGCTGCTTCAGGATGATTCCAAATACCGAAAACGCCACATTCTTCATTTAATCCTGAGTAGTTAGACATTGAACTATAGCCCCTTCCCATTTTTGTTTGATATCTGAAACGTTTTCTTTTATTTTTACGTCTGAGTTTGATATATCAAATGACTGCTGATGAGTTAATTGCCCAATTTCTTGAGCTTGATCTATATCCAACGTTTGCCCTTCTTTAACAATCACAATATATCGTCCTTGAGTTTCACTAAATAATTGTGCATTGGTCACATCTAATTGAGCTTGCATACCTAAATGATAATGGGCACTAATTTTAGCTAAAGTAACTAATAAGCCTCCCTTACCAACCGTTTGTACATGAGATGCAATGCCATTACGAATAGCCTGTTTGATTGATTTTCCTTTTGAAACTTCATCACTTAAATCAATAGATTCGAACTCATGATTAACTGATCCATACAACAATTTTTCCAATTGACTGCCACCAAAGTCATCACGTGTTTCACCAACTAAATAAATTTTATCTCCTGCTTTAGGTTTAAACTCTTTTAGATAGCTCACGTCTTCAATAAGACCAACCATACCTACGACAGGTGTAGGGAAGATAGAGGTTCCACGTGTCTCGTTATATAATGAAACATTTCCTGAAACTACAGGAGTTTGAAGCACTTCACAAGCTTCTGACATCCCTTTTGTTGAATCTATTAATTGTTGATAGATTTCTTTCTTTTCTGGAGAACCATAGTTTAGACAATCAGTCATAGCTAATGGTGTCGCCCCTACTGCAATCAAATTTCGATAGGCTTCAGCAACAACCATTTTCCCACCTTCATAAGGTTGGTTGAAAACATAACGTGCTTCACCATCTATAGTTGAAGCAATAGCTTTTTGTGTTCCTTCTACGCGCACAACTGAAGCTTGTAAACCTGGCTTAATAATTGTATTTGCTCCTACTTGTTGATCGTATTGTTCATATAAATGATGTTTAGATGCTATTGTAGGGTGTTGTAATAACTTGATAAACGTATCATGTACATCTATATTGCTGTAATCGTTTTTAGATGTATTGTATTCCTTTTCTTCCCCTTCTAAAATATACACTGGTGCTTCATCAGCAAGAGGTTGCACAGGAATGTCTGCATACACTTCATCATCGTATGTAAGCACGAATCTGTCAGTGTCTGTTACTTCGCCTATTACTGCACTATCTAGTTCGTGTTTATTGAATAAATCTAAAAACTTTTGTTCTGTACCTTTTTCTACAACTAACAGCATTCTTTCTTGTGTTTCAGAAAGCATCATTTCATATGGGGAAATTCCTGGTTCTCTTGTTGGAACTTGATCAAGTCTTAAATGTAAACCACTACCACCTTTAGCTGCCATTTCAGATGAAGATGAAGTTAAACCAGCTGCTCCCATATCTTGTATACCTACTAGTTCATCAAAGGTAATTGCTTCTAATGTTGCTTCCATTAGCTTTTTGCCTACAAATGGATCACCAATTTGTACTGAAGGTCTTTTACTTTCACTTTCCTCAGTAAGTTCTTCAGATGCAAATGTTGCGCCATGAATACCGTCACGCCCAGTTTTTAAACCTACATATATAACGGAATTACCAACACCCTTAGCTGTTCCTTTTTGGACCATATCATGATCAATAATTCCTACACACATAGCATTGACTAATGGATTACCATCATAGCGTTCATCAAATTCAATCTCTCCAGCCGTAGTAGGAATGCCAATACAGTTTCCATATCCCCCAATACCACTTACAACACCTTTAAGTAATCGTTGATTTTGTTTTACAGTTAACTCACCAAAACGAAGACTATTTAGTAAATTAATTGGACGAGCACCAATTGAAACAATATCTCTAATAATACCTCCAACTCCAGTTGCCGCACCCTGATAAGGTTCAATTGCAGATGGATGATTGTGAGACTCGACTTTAAATACTACGGCTTGATTATCGCCTATATCTACAACACCTGCACCTTCTCCTGGTCCCATTAATACGTGCTCTCCTGTCGTAGGAAATTGTTTTAAAAATGGTTTAGAATGTTTATATGAGCAATGTTCGCTCCACATCACTGAGAAAATTCCTACTTCTGTGAAGTTGGGTTCTCTACCAAGAATTTCAACCACTTTGTCATATTCTTTATCACTTAATCCCATATCTTGATAAAGTTTTTCAAGTTTAATCTCTTCATTACTTGGTTCAATAAATTTAGACATTTTGTTCCCTCCAACTTTTCACCATTGATTCAAACAATTTCACACCGCTATTTGTTCCTAACAATGTTTCAAGTGCGCGTTCAGGGTGTGGCATCATCCCACAAACGTTACCCTCTTTATTAACTATTCCTGCAATATCTTCATAAGATCCATTAGGGTTATTCGTATATTTAAGGATAATTTGATTGTTGTCGTTGAGTTCACGATATATTTCATCAGTACAATAATAATGACCTTCACCATGTGCTACAGGATAAACAACATTCTCATTTTTCATATATAAATGCGTAAAAGGTGTTTGATTATTAGTAATTTTTAAATTTTCGTTTCTACTAATAAATAAATGTGAGTCATTATGAAGTAATGCGCCTGGTAACAATCCAATCTCAGTTAAAATTTGAAACCCATTACATACTCCTAAAACAGGCTTACCTTCTTTCGCAAATCGCTTAACTTCTTTAATAATCGGAGCAACACTTGCCATAGCTCCTGATCTCAAATAATCACCAAATGAAAAACCACCAGGTATTAAAACACCATCAAAACCATCTAAAGTCGTTTCACGATAATCGACATATGCTGCATCAACACCTGATTTAATAGCTGCATTATACATGTCTCTATCGCAGTTTGAACCAGGGAACACAAGAACTGCAAATTTCATATTATGCTTGCTCCTTTTCATCAATAACTTTATAGCTATATTCTTCAATGACTGTATTGGCAAATAACTTTTCACTTAGTGTCGTAATAATATTATCAACAGCTTCGTCAGTTGGTTCATTAACTGTCATATACAAAACTTTACCTACTCGAATGTCATTCACTTGTTCATAACCAAGATCGTGAACTGCTCGGTTTAAAGCTTGTCCTTGTGTATCTAAAACCTGTGGTTGTAAAGTGATATGTAGTTCAATCGTTTTCATTATTTAAGATCCTCCAATTTATTTAAAAATGTTTGATAAGTTTCAATAAGCGAGCCAGTGTTGTTTCTATATACATCTTTATCAAAGTTAGTATCCGTATTTTTATCCCATATTCTGCAAGTGTCGGGAGAGATTTCATCTGCAAGTAAAATTTTTCCACTATTGGTTTTACCAAATTCAACCTTAAAATCTACAAGTCTCAAACTCATTTCATTCATCAATTGAATCAGTACTTGGTTAATGTCTTTAGCCATTTGTTTAAGTTGTGTTATTTCTTCATCGTTCGCTATGCCGAGTAATTTTACATGGTCATCAGTAATAAGCGGATCATTAAGTTCATCTTTTTTGTAGAAGAATTCTACTAAAGGTTCTTCAAATTTATGCCCTTTTTTAAAACCAAGACGCTTTGTTATCGAACCAGTGGCAATGTTTCTAACAACTACTTCTAAAGGTATAATATCAACTTGTTGGACGAGTTGTTCTGTTTGTGATAGTTGTTTAATAAAGTGATTGTCAATATGATTATGAGTTAAATAATCAAATATAATAGAAGTAATTTGATTATTTAACTTACCCTTGCCAATCATAGTATCTTTTTTTGCACCGTTTCCTGCTGTTACTTCATCTTTATATTCAACTCGTAATTGACCATCAATATTTGTCGTGAATACTCTTTTAGCTTTACCTTCATATAACAATGACACTTACTTGTCTCTCCCTTCAAATTTCATTAACATATATTGTTCTGTTTGATTGACATCATCCGTCAGTAAAGTCATATGTCCCATTTTTCTATCAGGTTTTCTTTCTTTCTTACCGTAAATGTGAATATGCCAATCTGGGTGTCTGCTAAATTCATTTTCAAGCAAATCCAAATCCCGACCTAATAAATTCATCATTACTGTTGGCTTTAATAATTCAATAGCTTGCGGAAGTTTTTGACCAGTTATGGCTAGAATATGTGTATCAAACTGTGAGTAATCACAAGCTTCTATAGAATAGTGTCCAGAATTATGTGGTCTAGGTGCAATTTCATTTACATATAAGTTATCTTCTTTATCAATAAAGAATTCTACTGTAAAGGTTCCAACAAAATGTATTGCGCGAGTGATTTTCTCAACTTCCTTACGTGCTTCATATTCTTTATCAGTTCTTGCCGGAACGACTGTTTTAAATAATATTTGATTTTGATGCTCATTTTCTTGAAGAGGAAAGTATGTTGTTTGTTGTTCATTTCCAATTGTTACTGTAAGAGATACTTCCTTTTTAATATCAAGATATTGTTCAGCAACACATTCTTGCTTCTCAACTAACTGATATGCTTCGTCTAATTCCGAATCATCTCTTACCAAAATTTGTCCTTTACCATCATATCCACCAAAACGTGTTTTCACTATGAACGGAAAGCCTAATTTGTCTATGGCTTTTAATAAGTCTTGATTAGTTTGAATTTGTATAAAGGGAACAATTTGAGTATTTGCTTCTAGTAATGTTTGCTTCTCGGTTAGCCTATCTTGTAATAGTTCAATAGCTTGGTAACCTTGAGGAATATGATATAACTGAGTGAGTTTTTTTAATTGTTCAGACGAAATATTTTCAAACTCGTAAGTAACAACATCAGAATTTTCACCTAACTGATTTAAGGCTTGCTCATCATCATAATTTGCATGAATAAACTGATGTGCGACATAGCGACATGGGCAACTTTCATTAGGATCTAAGACAATCACCTTATAACCCATTTTTTGAGCCGACTGAGCCATCATTTTTCCTAACTGCCCTCCGCCAATGATTCCTATTGTCGCGCCAAATTTAAGTTTACTGAAGTTCATTTTGCATTTCCTCCACTTTTGCGACTAAAGATTTTTCATAATTTTCCAAATTATTTTGAACTGATTCATTTGTTATTCCTAACATTCTTGCCGCTAATATCCCAGCATTTTTAGCACCTGATTTTCCAATTGCTGTGGTTGCAACTGGTATACCACCAGGCATTTGGACGATAGATAGTAATGAATCTAAACCTTTTAGACTTTTAGATTCGATTGGTACACCAATCACAGGCAATGTTGTCATGGAAGCTACCATTCCAGGTAAGTGTGCTGCTCCCCCTGCACCGGCAATGATGATATCAAAACCATTTTGACGTGCTTGACGAGCGAAATTGAACATCATTTGAGGCGTACGATGAGCTGAAACGACTTTCTTTTCGTACGGTATTTCAAATTCTTCAAGCATCGAACAACTTTCTTTCATAATTTTCCAATCTGAGGAACTGCCCATAATGACTGCTACTTTCACTTTGTACACCCTTTCGAAACTTTTGGATTGTTATTAGGAATAGTTGTATATTACACATATAGCATAACAATCCATTCGGTATTTTTCAATCAAAAATCGAACTTTAACACTTATTTAAATATTAATTTACGTATTTTGACTATCATTTTCTTTTTGATTAATGTTAAAGTTAAGATATTAATTAACAATTAGGAGGAATTTAAGGTGGTTGCTAAAATTTTAGATGGTAAGCAAATAGCAAAAGAATATAGACAGAGACTTAAAAATCAAGTCAATGAATTAAAAGAACATGGTTTTACTCCAAAATTATCAGTCATACTAGTTGGTAATGATGGTGCAAGCCAAAGTTATGTAAAATCAAAGAAAAAAGCAGCAGAAAAAATTGGAATGATATCTGAAATTGTTCACTTAGACGAATCCACGTCAGAAGAAGAAGTTTTAAGCGAACTTAATCGATTAAACAATGACGATACTGTTAGTGGTATTTTAGTTCAAGTGCCATTACCTAAACAGGTAAGCGAACAAAAAGTACTTGAAACTATCAATCCGAACAAAGATGTAGATGGTTTCCATCCAATAAATATTGGAAAATTGTATATTGATGAGCAAACCTTTGTACCATGTACACCCCTAGGTATTATGGAAATTTTAAAACACGCAGATATTAATTTAGAAGGGAAAAATGCAGTTGTTATTGGTCGTAGTCATATTGTTGGCCAACCTGTTTCAAAGTTATTGTTGCAAGCTAACGCAACTGTTACGATTTTACATTCACGTACAAAAAATATGAATGCACACTTAAAACAAGCAGATGTGATTGTTAGCGCAGTAGGACAACCTGGTTTAGTTACTAAAGAAAATGTTAAAGAAGGCGCAGTAATTATAGATGTTGGTAATACACCTGATGAAAATGGTAAATTAAAAGGAGATGTAGCATATGATGAAGTAAAAGAAATAGCTAGTGCAATTACTCCGGTACCAGGTGGTGTTGGTCCTTTAACTATTACAATGGTACTTAATAACACCCTTCTTGCAGAGAAATTAAGACGTGGCTTAACAAAATAATATCAGTGAAAAAGCCCGTGACATGAATACGTAGTCATGGACTTTTTCTGTATTACTTCCAAACCATAAATGAGTTGAACATAAGTTTATGAGTTGATTTTATTCTATTTTTTCTTTATCAATCATTTAAATATAACAACGAATTTTCGTCTAATTCACAATACTTATTAATTGAGCACTAAACTTCGAATTCAATTTCAGTAAATGTTTTCAAACAATTCACAATTTACATAATCTTTATCAAATTTTCATAAAAAGGATTTAATTTTTATGTTGATTAAGTTATATTAAGACCATAGTATGATGTCGGCAAAATAAAAATAGGGTATATTAAACTTAAATTATAGATGATTCAATAGACGGAGGTTAAGTTATGAACAAATTACTACAGTCATTATCAGCACTTGGAGTTTCAGCTACATTAGTGACACCCAATTTAAATGCAGAAGCCACTACTAATACTGAACCTCAATTAAAAGGTGTTAACGATATCGTTATTGAAAAAGGACAAGAATATAATTTACTTAAAGGCATAAGTGCTTACGATAAAGAAGACGGCGATCTTACTCATAAAATCAAAATTGATGGTCAAGTTGATACATCCAAAGCAGGTAAGTATAAAGTGAAATACCAAGTTACCGATTCTGATGGTGCTGAAAAAACTTCTATAAGAAATATTGAAGTAAAATGAACCTCTCCTCTTAATCACACATAATCTTTGTTTAATTTCTACCTATTATACATTTTAATGAAATATAAATTACGAGAACGTTTATACAAAAATGAATTGTATAAGCGTTTATTTTTGTAATTAGAAATTATTTCATATGGCTATGCATCAGTTAAGAGAACATTCAATCAATAAACTAAAACGATATATCCAACTATTAGCCTGCCTAAAATCAGACACATCTTATAGACATATTCTTCTACTTAATTCTTTCTATATAAGATTATATTTTTCTATAAGTAATATTCCTTTTTTGTATCTAATTGATAAGATTTATCAATAATGTGTTGTATTACATGTAATTTTGCTAAATTTGTCTATTTTCACAAAATGTACACATAATTTTAACAAATCTTACAAACCCCGTCATATCTAGGACTAACAGACCTCAATTATATTAATAAATAATTTTTTTTGAACATACTCTTGTAAATATTGTGTAATAAACTAAAATTATTGGTAAGCCCTACATTTGTAGTATTAGGAGGTCAAAAAAAGTGTCAAAATTTAAGTCTTTGCTTCTATTATTTGGCACACTAATTTTACTTAGTGGTTGTTCAAATATAGAAGTTTTTAATGCAAAAGGGCCAGTAGCAAGCAGTCAGAAATTCTTGATTATCTATTCAATAATCTTCATGCTTGTTATTGTTGCTGTAGTGCTTTCCATGTTCGCTATTTTTATTTTTAAATATAGCTACAAAAAGAATAGCGAATCTGGTAAGATGCACCACAATTCTTTAATTGAAACAATTTGGTTTGTGGTACCTATTTTAATCGTAATTGCTTTAGCTATTCCTACAGTTAAAACTTTATACGATTATGAAAAACCACCAGAAAAAGACAAAGATCCACTTGTCGTTTATGCAGTAAGTGCTGGCTATAAATGGTTCTTTGCCTACCCTGATCAACATATTGAAACTGTTAACACATTAACAATTCCTAAAGATCGACCAGTTGTATTCAAGCTTCAATCTATGGATACAATGACAAGCTTCTGGATTCCACAATTAGGTGGTCAGAAATATGCCATGACTGGTATGACTATGAATTGGACTTTAACAGCTGATCAATTAGGTACTTTCAGAGGTCGTAACTCAAACTTCAATGGTGAGGGATTCTCTCGTCAAACATTTAAAGTTCACTCTGTAAGTCAAAATGATTTTGATAAGTGGGTAAAAGAAGCTAAAGGTAAGAAAACTTTAAGTCAAGATACTTTTGATAAGCAACTCTTACCAAGCACTTCTAACAAAGAATTAACATTCAGTGGTACTCATATGGCGTTTGTTGACCCTGCGGCTGATCCAGAGTATATCTTCTACGCTTACAAACGTTACAACTTTGAACAAAAAGATCCTAACTTCACAGCTGAAGAGGATTTATACAAAGATGTAAAAGATAAACCAATCAAACCTGCTCGTAAGGTTCATATAACAAACCCTAACTATGAACGTCATGGTATGAAACCTATGATCCTCGGCAACAATGAAAAATACGATAATGAGTTCAAAAAAGAAGAGGATCATAACTCTAAAGAAATGGAAAAAATTTCTAAGGGAGCAAAAGACGAAAATGCGTCTAAACTTCACAAAAAAGAACACGATGATCATGGAGGTGGACATTAATGAATTTTCCATGGGATCAACTACTAGTTAAAGGAAATTGGATGATTATCTCAGCACAAATTGCTGCGCCATTCTTAGTCATCGGCCTTATAGCAGTTATATCTTATTTCAAATTATGGAAATATCTATATAAAGAATGGTTCACATCCGTAGACCATAAAAAAATCGGTATCATGTATTTAATTTCTGCCGTATTAATGTTCGTTCGTGGTGGTATCGATGCGTTAATGTTACGTACTCAATTAACAATTCCAGATAACAAATTCTTGGAAGCAAACCACTATAATGAAGTATTTACTACGCACGGCGTAATTATGATTATATTTATGGCTATGCCATTTATCTTTGGTTTATGGAATGTTGTTATTCCATTACAACTTGGTGCACGCGATGTTGCCTTCCCTGTAATGAATAACGTTAGTTTCTGGCTATTCTTCGCTGGTATGATTTTATTCAACCTATCATTTATTGTAGGTGGATCACCAGCTGCTGGTTGGACTAACTACGCACCACTTGCTGGTGAATTCAGTCCAGGTCCAGGTGTTAACTATTATTTAATTGCAATTCAAATATCTGGTATCGGATCGTTAATGACTGGTATCAACTTCTTTGTTACGATTCTAAGATGTAAAACGCCAACAATGAAGTTTATGCAAATGCCAATGTTCAGTGTAACAACATTCATTACAACATTAATCGTTATATTAGCATTCCCAGTGTTCACTGTAGCACTTGCTTTAATGACTGCTGATAGAATTTTTGGAACTCAGTTCTTCACTGTAGCAAATGGCGGTATGCCAATGCTTTGGGCAAACTTCTTCTGGGTATGGGGGCACCCTGAAGTTTATATCGTTATTTTGCCAGCATTCGGTATGTACTCAGAAATCATCCCTACTTTTGCCCGTAAACGTTTATTCGGTCATCAAAGTATGATTTGGGCAACTGCAGGTATCGCATTCTTAAGTTTCTTAGTTTGGGTTCACCATTTCTTCACTATGGGTAATGGTGCGTTAATTAACTCATTCTTCTCTATCTCAACAATGTTAATCGGTGTTCCAACCGGAGTTAAACTATTTAACTGGTTGCTCACATTATATAAAGGTAGAATTACATTTGAGTCACCAATGCTATTCTCATTAGCATTCATCCCTAACTTCTTATTAGGTGGGGTTACTGGTGTAATGCTTGCAATGGCATCAGCTGACTATCAATATCACAATACTTATTTCTTAGTAGCTCACTTCCACTATACATTGGTTACTGGTGTAGTATTTGCCTGCTTAGCTGGTTTAATCTTCTGGTATCCAAAAATGATGGGCTACAAGTTAAATGAAACATTAAACAAATGGTGCTTCTGGTTCTTCATGATCGGATTTAACGTTTGTTTCTTACCACAATTCATTCTAGGTTTAGATGGTATGCCACGTCGTCTATACACTTACATGCCTTCTGATGGTTGGTGGTTACTAAACTTCATCTCAACTATCGGTGCAGTATTGATGGCAATTGGATTCTTATTCCTAGTTGCAAGTATCGTTTATAGTCATATCAAAGCTCCACGTGAAGCTACTGGAGATAACTGGGATGGACTTGGTCGTACTTTAGAGTGGTCTACAGCATCAGCTATTCCACCTAAATACAACTTTGCTATCACTCCTGATTGGAATGACTACGATACATTCGTTGATATGAAGGAACATGGTCGTCATTATTTAGACAACCATAACTACAAAGATATTCATATGCCAAACAATACTCCAGTAGGATTCTGGATGGGTATATTTATGACTATTGGTGGTTTCTTCTTAATCTTCGAATCTATTGTTCCAGCACTTATCTGTTTAGCAGGTATCTTCATTACTATGATTTGGAGAAGTTTCCAAATTGATCATGGTTACCACATCCCTGCTTCAGAAGTTGCAGAAACTGAAGCTCGTTTAAGAGAAGCTCGAATTAAAGAAAGGGAGGCTGTAAGTCATGAGTCATGATGCAAATACTATTGATTCTCGTACACACGAAGGCGAATTAAATAAACTTGGCTTTTGGATTTTCCTTACAGCTGAATTTGCGTTATTCGGTACCCTATTTGCAACGTTATTAACGTTACAACATGGTGGCGGATATGGTGGTAAATTAACTACCGATTTATTCGAATTACATTTGATTTTAATAATGACTTTTGCATTATTAATTAGTTCTTATACTTGTGGTATTGCAATTTACTACATGCGACAAGAAAAGCAAAACTTAATGATGTTTTGGATGATTATCACAGTTATCCTAGGTCTTGTATTCGTAGGTTTTGAAATTTACGAATTCGCACACTATGCTTCTGAAGGTGTTAACCCAACTATTGGCTCCTTCTGGTCTAGTTTCTTTATATTACTAGGTACGCACGGTGCACACGTATCATTAGGTATTGTTTGGGTTATTTGTTTGTTAATTCAAATCGGAACTCGTGGTTTGGATTCATACAATGCTCCTAAATTATTTATAGTAAGTTTATACTGGCACTTCCTAGATGTTGTTTGGGTCTTCATCTTTACTGCCGTATATATGATAGGGATGGTGTATAGCGGATGAATACAATCGTAAAACATACAGTAGGTTTTATTGCTTCTATCGTACTAACGCTTTTAGCAGTTTTTGTAACTCTATACACTAATATGACATTCCATGCTAAGGTAACTATCATCTTTGGTTTTGCTTTCATTCAAGCTGCCCTTCAATTATTAATGTTCATGCATTTAACTGAAGGTAAAGATGGACGTTTACAATCGTTCAAAGTTATCTTTGCAATTATCATTACTTTAGTAACTGTTATCGGAACATACTGGGTAATGCAAGGTGGACACTCTTCTCACTTATAAAGATGAGTTTTCCAAGGTTGATTTCAATAAAGAATGAATTTGAATATATTTGTTCTTTATTGATTCATTTCCACCTTATATGTAAAGAGCCTGAGACTTAAAAGTCTCAGGCTCTTTTTATATCGTAACAATCCCATACCATGTTATGCTTTAATTATTACGATATACGGAGATGATGATATGTCTATTCCCATTATAATTGATACAGATCCTGGTATAGATGATGCTACAGCAATTAGTATCGCACTGTCACACCCTCAATTTGACGTTAAAATGATATCAACTGTGAATGGTAATGTAGGTATTGAGAAAACGACAGCAAATGCACTAAAGCTTAAAAAGTTTTTTAATAGTTCTGTTCCTGTACATAGAGGCGCATCCCAACCATTGATTAATGACATTTTTGGAGCTACATCAATTCATGGTGAGTCTGGTATGGATGGTTACAATTTTCCACAAATAAATCAAGATGATTTAACATCGATTCATGCAGTTGAAGCAATGAAAAATCTATTAGTAAATACTCAAGAACCTTTAACCTTGATTGCCATAGGTCCACTTACAAATATTGCTATTCTATTAACTAGTTATCCTGAAGTTCAACCATTTATTAAGGAAATTGTTTTAATGGGTGGTAGTACCGGTAGAGGCAATGTAACGCCTTTAGCTGAATTTAATATATATTGTGATCCAGAAGCTGCTCAAATTGTATTTAACTCTGGATTACCTTTGACTATGATTGGTCTTGATTTGGCTCGTGAAGCATTGTTTACTCACCATTTTGTAAAAGACTTCAAAGATACAAATGCAACTTCAAGCATGTTATATAATTTATTTCAGCACTATAAGAGTGAAGATTTTGATATAGGATTCAAATTATACGATGTATTCACTATATTATATTTGTTGGATCCAGAAGCCTTTAATGTCAAGGAGGCGTATACTCAAATAGAATTAAGTGGCAACTTTACAAGAGGAGCCACAGTGGTAGATTTTAATACGGAGTATCCCAATTGTACAGTTGTTTTAAGTCCTGTTGAAAGACAGTATGAGGATTTATTCTTAAACGCCTTTTCTTATTGTAAATAATTAAATTGCAATTTGAATGTTATTTTATTAATCATATAACAAATGCCCGGTTACACTTCACATTGAAGTCCCGGGCATTCGTTATATATAATTTATTGAAGACTAACCTTGTAAATAAAAAATAACGAGTCTAATCCATTATTAACAAAATTACAATTACTCAACTTTAACACCTGCTGTATTATAAGGCTTTTTCTGGTCAAGAATATTATAGAAAATATGTCTCATTTTGTTTTCATTACTTACTAATCCAGGTGTATTACTTACATTCGTCCCTAAAATGACAATATAACGATCATTAAAGTAAACAGTAAATATTTGACCAAAGAATACCCCGTTGACTCTATTTAAATACGGAGTTATGTAAAAACCATATCTATATTCTTCTGGATATTCTTGAGTCCCAAATTCATGTAAAATAGGTCGAGTTTGACGCGCATTAAAGATTTTATTTTGTTGCAATGTATAAATTAATTTGCCCATATCATGTGGCGTCATATATAAATTACCAGCTCCATAATATTGATCTAATATATTAGGTTTAAGGAATGAAAAAGTATTATTTTTAAACTTATAACCTTTTGCCATCTCACTTTGAAGAGGTTTTTCGTCATAAAAAGCAGTATGTTTGAGATTATATTTATTACCTAATCGTTCATAATAATTTTTAACATATGGTTTTCCAGTAACATTTTCAATAACTTTAGCTAAAACTAAATAATTAGCATCATTATACTGATGCTTATGATAAACTGTATCATCAATACCTCGAGCTTGAATTGCTCTAACAGCTTGTTCTAAATTTTTGATATTAGTTGAAGCTTCATATTTATATAGTCCACTTTTATGTAACATTAAATCTTTAATTGTAATTTCTTTATTTGTTTTAAACCAAGGAATATATTTAGTGACTGAATCTTGCAAATTCACTTTATTTTCGACTTCAAGTTGTTTTAGCATTAAACCTGTTGTAAATTTTTGCGCTGATCCTATTAAATACATTGTATTTGCAGTGTTCTTTTTACCTTTCTCTATATCTTGATAACCGTATCCTTTATTCATTTTCACTTTTCCATTATCAAATACAGCTACAGTTCCATTAAATTGAGTTTTTTCTAAATATTTGTTTATCGATTTAGAAATGGGATCTTTTTTATCATATTTAGTTTTTAGTTTTTTAGGCTTCTCAACAGTCTTATCTCTCTTTTCAATATAATTCGTATTTCCACTTTCTTGACTTAACGTTTGTTTTTTTAATTCTAGGTGTCTTGTCCATTCAACACCTAATATACCTATTGACACGACTAAAGTTAATAATACGATAATAAAAAATACGATTTTAAATTTATTTAATTTCATCTTTATTGTTTGCCTCACACTTTAATGTCTTAAAATTTTTTGACTATTCACATCATATGTCAATATATTATTCGTTATCATTTTTAAGGTTAAACCCCAAAATACTTGAATAAATAATTACCTGATGAGATATCTAAAATAAATGCTTATATATTTTGCTAGCTAAAATGGTAATGACTTTTTTATTTAATCACACGACTACACTTAACCGATTAGAAAGTTTTAAATATTTTAACTGTAAATTCATAATACTCTGGTTATCTTTGACATATCCAGTTACTTTTAATAATTTCAATGCAACTAATATTATGATATTCATAACGTCAATGAATACACATACTTGTTCAAGAACGTTATAATATATCTAACTACTATGTTAATTAATAAATACTTTTTTGATTATCAGATTTAAGATTCGTAATTAAAGAATATTACTTACATATATATTTTATGAACAACTAATCCGTCTGCGCTTTGTTATAACAATGTTTATAGCTATTAAGCTAAAGTTTATTATAACTTAAAGCCATAAACAAATCACTTTAATTAGATAATACACTTATTTAAAAATAAATCTATAGTACTTTGGTACTATATGAAAATTAAGTTAAGCAATAAGTTGTTTAACTCAATGTTATAATCATTCATCAATAATATTTTGTAATAATAAAATGTTGATGAGAGTTGTAATTTGATTAATAAAGTAATACAATTTAAGGCTATAGTGTACTTAATAAATCATAACTTTTTATGTATCAATCATTTGTGAAATATTTAAAATTTAACTAGGAGTACTAACAATGAACAAATTTTTAAAATATTTTTTAATATTATTATCTTTTGGTCTCCTCGTTGTTCCAATTATTTTTGCTACTCAATTATATCAAAGTTCAGAATCTGCATTTGAGTCATCTCAAAACACTAAAGATTCTCAACGAAAGTCTACTTTAAGAGATACAAAAGTTGATCCTGAAAAACAACCTATATCAATTTTATTCTTAGGTATAGACGATAATGAAGGTAGAGAAAAAAACGGGCAAAGTGTAGAACATTCTAGGTCAGATGCTATGATATTATCTACTTTTAATCAGAAAAATCATCAAATAAGAATGCTAAGCATACCTAGAGATACAATCAGTTATATACCTAAAGTTGGCTATTACGATAAAATAACACATGCGCATGCATATGGTGGACCTCTTGCTGCTATGGATTCAGTTGAAGCAACAATGAATGTACCGGTAGATTATTATGTGCGTATTAATATGAAAGCCTTTGTTGAAGCAGTTGATGAATTAGGTGGTATATATTATGACGTACCGTATAATCTAAATGAACCTAACAGTGATGATACTGGTAGAATTAAAATCAAAAAAGGATACCAAAAGCTAAACGGCGACCAAGCATTAGCTGTAGCTCGAACTCGACATCATGATTCAGACCTTAAACGTGGTCAAAGACAAATGGAACTTATTAAAATATTGTTCCAAAAAGCTCAAAATTTAAATTCTATAGATAAACTTGACAATGTTATTAGTATTGTAGGGAAAAATGCTAAACATAATTTAACTCAGAAAGAAATTAAGTCTCTAGCAAAAATGTATCTTGGTGGTAACACTGAAATTAAAACATCACAACTTAAAGGTAAGGATGACTACTTAAATGATATATACTATTACCACCCAAGCGTAAAAAGTATTATGGAATATTCAAATCTTTTACGTAATGATTTAGGTTTATCTAAAATAACAAACAAAAACGATTTCTTAGATCAAAGAGTCATTAAACGATATGGTTCACTCGTACCCCTAACAGAATTAGATGAAGACTTATTACGTAAGAACCAAAAGGAATCGACTGATAGTCAGAAAGAGTCTTCTTCATCATCACAAAATAATGATGAAGAAGATCAAACTAACGAACAAACAGACCAAAATACTTTAAACGGGAACGAGCAGTATCCAAATCAACAATACAACAATCAGAACAATGGTGAAAATGGTATGATAAATAATGACAATTATCCTTACGCACAATAAAAGCTATATAAACTTATGTGGTAAATATACTTAAAAGGAGCGCAAATATGAGTCGTAAAACATATGAAAAAATTGCTAGTATAAATGGTATGTTCAACGTACTTGAACAACAAATCATTCATAGTAAAGATATGGCATTATTTAGGAATGAATTTTTCTATGTAAACCATGAACACAGAGAAAATTATGAAGCGCTTTTGATCTACTACAAGGATAGTTTAGATAATCCCGTTGTAGATGGCGCATGCTACATTCTTGCTTTACCTGAAATATTTAATAAGGTTGATGTGTTTGAGTCTGATTTACCTTTTACCTGGGTTTATGATGAAAATGGGCTCACTGATACCATGAAGAGTATCAGTGTCCCCCTTCAATATCTTATTGCAGCCGCTTTGGAAGTGACTGATGTAAATATATTTAAGCCTTCAGGTTTTACTATGGGCATGAACAATTGGAATATTGCCCAATTACGTATTTTTTGGCAATACTGCGCTATCGTTAGAAAAGAGGCTTTATAATACTATCAATTAGTAATAAACTTATCGTTTTTTAATTCTTTGGTTTATAAATTATATATTTTTCTAATTATCAGAGTGAGGTTAGGACATAATTCCTAACAAAAGAGCCAGTAAATGAGTTTTTTTAAATTCATTTGCTGGCTCTTTATTTATAATACTTCGTATTGTTGGCTCTCTTTCTTAGGGGACAGCTTCAGTCTGTAGTCTTCAACTTGTCTTGTTCCCTTATGAGTCTCGCCAAAATATTTTGCCTTTACCATGTAATTTAACATTGAAATACTTAAAAAATAAGGCTCTTTCGTATAATTTGATAAATACCACTAAACAAAATTAACGAGATACCTAATGTATAAAGACTATAATATGACTCAACTTAATTTACAAAGGAAACTTCAGTACTTATTCCCGCAAATGATATTTCACGACATGACCGGACTCATTCTTTTTTTGTGATGAACTAATTATGAATTTATAATGAACCTGCTTTATTTCATTTTCAATATGGTTAAAATAATTTTTAAAGGGAAAACCAGTGAAAATGGAGGTGATACTGTGTTTCAAATAGCAAAAAACGAAAGGATGCTAGAGGATTGCTTTGAAATAAGAAAATGTGTTTTCGTCAAAGAACAAGGCGTACCACTCGAAAATGAATTTGATCAATATGAAGATTACTCATTCCATATAGTGGGATATATAAATGGAGTTCCTATGGCAACTGCTAGAATTAGATCTTTGAATACTCATGTTTGCAAAATTGAACGCGTAGCAATCATCAAGTGGTATCGCGGTCTTGGCTACGGTAAAAAATTAATACATGCTATTGAAACAATTGCAAAAAAACACCAATATAATAAACTCACTATGAATGCTCAATTACAAGCTCGAGACTTTTACTTAAAACTAGGTTACTCACCTTTTGGCAAAGTATTCTTAGAAGAAAATATAAAACATATTAGTATGAATAAGTTTTTATAAATCGATTTACATTCTATATACAAACTTAGCAATTTTAAAAATTGTAATAATCTTTATGTAGCTTACAAGCTTATAATAAACGTAAATAGTGATTTGACAATGTTCACAGCATAAAAAACAATATTTCTGTTTGAGGCACAGGTTAAAATTACATTACAAATATGTTAAAAGCCATACAGTGTTAAGCCTTAAAGATTATAATTGAAACAAATCATATTAATGCGAGGAGTAAGAAATAAATGGCGAAGAAATTCAATTACAAATTACCGTCTATGGTTGCTTTAACGTTATTTGGCACAGCTTTTACTGCACATCAAGCAAATGCTGCTGAACAACCACAGGATCAGTCTAATCATAAAAATGTATTAGATGATCAAACTGCCCTCAAACAAGCAGAAAAAGCTAAAAGCGAAGTTACACAATCAACTACAAATGTATCTGGTACACAAACATATCAAGACCCTACCCAAGTTCAACCTGAACAAGATACACAAAGTACTACATATGATGCATCATTAGATGAAATGAGCACTTATAATGAAGTTTCATCAAATCAAAAGCAACAATCTTCATCAATAAATGATGAGAATCAAAATCAAACGAATTCTTCTACAAAAAATCAACAAGAAGAAACAAATCATTTGATAAAAGAAGATAAAACATCCACTGATACAAATCAATTACAGGAGACACAATCTGTAGCAGATGAAAATGAGAAAGATTTAGGAGCTAACGCGGGTACTGAACAACAAGACAAGAAGATGACAGCAAGTCAACCTTCCGAAAATCAAGCAATTGAAACTCAAACTTCTTCTTATGATAATGAAAGCCAACAAAAAAGTCAGCAAGTAACTTCTGAACAAAATGAAACTGTTACACCTAAAGTATCAAATACAAACGCATCTGGTTATAATTTTGATTACGATGATGAAGACGATGATAGCTCAACAGACAATTTAGAGCCTATCTCATTAAACAATGTGAATGCTACATCTAAACAAACTACTTCATATAAATATAAAGAGCCAGCTCAACGTGTAACAACTAATACTGCAACAAAAGAAACGGCATCTAATCAAGCGACTGTAGATACAAAGCAATTCACCCCATTTAGTGCAACTGCTCAACCGAGAACAGTTTATTCTGTATCTAGTCAAAAAACATCATCATTACCGAAATACACACCAAAGGTTAATTCTTCAATAAATAACTATATTCGTAAAAAGAATATGAAAGCACCAAGAATTGAAGAAGATTATACGTCATATTTCCCTAAATATGGCTATAGAAACGGCGTAGGACGTCCTGAAGGTATCGTTGTTCATGATACTGCAAATGATAACTCAACAATCGATGGCGAGATTGCCTTCATGAAACGTAATTACAACAGTGCATTCGTACACGCATTTGTTGATGGCAATAGAATTATAGAAACAGCTCCGACAGACTATTTATCTTGGGGTGCAGGTCCTTACGGAAATCAACGTTTTATCAATGTTGAAATCGTCCATACACATGATTATGATTCATTTGCACGTTCAATGAACAACTACGCTGATTATGCTGCAACACAATTGCAATATTATAATTTAAAACCTGATAGCGCTGAAAACGATGGAAGAGGAACAGTTTGGACACATGCTGCTATCTCAAACTTCTTAGGAGGTACTGACCACGCTGACCCTCACCAATATTTAAGAAGCCACAATTATAGCTATGCAGAATTATATGACTTAATTTATGAAAAATATTTAATTAAAACGGGTCAAGTAGCACCTTGGGGAACAACATCTACAAAACCGTCACAACCTTCTAAACCATCAGGAGGAACTAATAATAAGTTAACTGTATCTGCTAATCGTGGTGTTGCTCAAATTAAACCAACAAATAATGGCTTATATACAACTGTTTATGACAGTAAAGGTCATAAGACTGATCAAGTACAAAAAACTCTATCCGTTACTAAAACTGCAACATTAGGAAATAACAAATTCTATTTAGTTGAAGACTACAATAGCGGTAAAAAATACGGTTGGGTTAAACAAGGTGATGTTGTTTATAACACTGCTAAGGCACCAGTAAAAGTGAATCAAACATATAATGTTAAAGCAGGGTCAACACTTTACACAGTTCCTTGGGGTACACCAAAACAAGTTGCTAGCAAAGTATCTGGTACTGGAAATCAAACTTTTAAAGCAACTAAACAGCAACAAATTGATAAAGCGACGTATCTTTATGGTACAGTGAATGGTAAATCTGGTTGGATTAGTAAATACTACTTAACTTCAGCATCTAAACCTAGCAATCCAACTAAACCTTCAACAAATAACCAATTAACAGTGACTAACAATAGTGGTGTTGCTCAAATCAATGCAAAAAATAGTGGCTTATACACTACAGTTTATGACACTAAAGGAAAGACAACAGATCAAATCCAACGTACATTGTCAGTGACAAAAGCTGCCACACTTGGTGATAAAAAATTCTATCTAGTTGGTGATTATAATACTGGTACAAATTATGGTTGGGTAAAACAAGATGAGGTCATTTACAATACAGCTAAATCACCTGTAAAAATCAATCAAACATACAACGTCAAACCTGGTGTTAAATTCCACACAGTACCTTGGGGCACATATAATCAAGTGGCTGGAACAGTTTCAGGTAAGGGCGATCAAACTTTTAAAGCAACTAAACAACAACAAATTGATAAAGCAACATATCTTTATGGTACAGTGAACGGTAAATCTGGTTGGATTAGTAAATACTATTTAACTACACCATCAAAAGTTCAAACTTTGTCTACTCAATCAACACCAGCACCTAAACAAGTACAATCATCTACACAAACTGTAAATCAAATTGCTCAAGTGAAAGCTAATAATTCTGGAATAAGAGCATCCGTATATGATAAAACAGCCAAAAGTGGTACGAAATACGCAAACCGTACATTCCTTATCAATAAACAACGTACTGAAGGTAATAACACGTATGTACTACTGCAAGATGGAACAAGTAATACGCCATTAGGATGGGTAAACATTAATGATGTGACAACTCAAAATATTGGAAAACAAACTCAGTCTATAGGTAAATATTCAGTAAAACCTACAAATAATGGTCTATATTCTATTGCTTGGGGTACTAAAAACCAACAATTACTAGCACCTAATACGCTAGCCAATCAAGCATTTAATGCTTCCAAAGCTGTTTACGTTGGCAAAGATTTATATCTTTACGGAACAGTCAATAACAGAACAGGATGGATTGCTGCTAAGGATTTAATCCAAAACAGTACTGACGCTCAGGCAACACCATATAACTATACTTTTGTTATCAATAATAGTAAAAGTTATTTCTATATGGATCCAACAAAAGCAAACCGATATTCTTTAAAACCATATTATGAACAAACTTTCACAGTCATTAAGCAAAAAAATATTAATGGCGTAAAATGGTACTATGGACAACTTTTAGACGGTAAATATGTTTGGATAAAATCAACTGACTTAGTTAAAGAAAAAATTAAATATGCATATACTGGAATGACTTTAAATAACGCGATAAATATCCAATCTCGTCTTAAATATAAACCACAAGTACAAAATGAGGCTTGGAAATGGTCAAATGCCAATTATAGTCAAATTAAAAATGCTATGGATACAAAGCGTTTAGCTAATGATTCATCCTTAAAATATCAATTCTTACGTTTAGATCAACCACAATACTTGTCAGCACAAGCTCTCAATAAATTATTAAAAGGCAAAGGTGTACTTGAAAACCAAGGTGCTGCATTTAGCCAAGCAGCACGTAAGTATGGTCTAAATGAAATTTATCTTATCTCACATGCTTTAGTAGAAACAGGTAATGGAACTTCACAACTTGCTAAAGGCGGAGATGTTTCAAAAGGTAAATTCACAACTAAAACAGATCACAAATACCATAATGTCTTTGGAATTGGTGCATTCGACAATAATGCACTTGTAGATGGTATTAAATACGCTAAAAATGCTGGATGGACTTCTGTCTCTAAAGCAATCATTGGTGGCGCTAAATTCATTGGAAATTCATACGTGAAAGCAGGACAAAATACGCTATATAAAATGCGTTGGAATCCTGCAAGCCCCGGTACGCATCAATATGCAACTGATATTAATTGGGCAAATGTCAACGCACAAGTATTAAAACAATTTTATGATAAAATTGGTGAAGTCGGTAAGTACTTCGAAATTCCAACATACAAATAAATATGAAGTAAGGCAGCTCTCATAGTTAATGAAAGTAGAGTTGCCTATTTTTTTGATGATTATTTATCATGTCACTACTTCGAATATGACAGATGCTAAATATTAAACTTTTTCAAATAAAAAAAGCTAAGCACACTTATATGTAATTTAATATTACAATTCAGTTGCTTAGCTTTATATGTTTATATATAATTGAATGTATTTTACACTTAACATCATAATTAAAAACTGGTATATATCAGATGAAAATATGTCTACTATTAAGTTTGTTTAATAATTGATTTAAACTTGCAATTTCGTCTGAAGATAAACATTGACATCTCGCTTCAATTAACTCGCATCTCGCCGTGTTAATTTGCTGAATTAAAGCCCTTGCTTCTTCAGTTAATATTAGTTCTTTACATCGTAAATCTTCATGAGATTGTTGACTCATGATATAACCTTTTTGGACTAACTTTTTAATCCATCTTGATACAATTGATTGTTCCCTACTAATCTTCATAGTTAAATCGTATTGAGATAAACGATCATAATTATATAAAATACGTAGTAACTCTAATTGTTCAGAAGTAATGTCAGTTCGTTGACCAAAGCGTCTATTAACTAAATTCAAATCATTATTTGTCAGTGTGATAAGTTTTTCAAGTTGTTTATACATGTTGTTCTACTCCACTATATTAAGTTAATAATATTATATGCCTTATTTATAAATTATACAATACAAATATACACATTGTACAAATTCGTTGCATCATTACCTATTTTTATACTACATTAGAGTATGTCTAAATTGTAAAAAAGGAGAGCGTTTATGACAGCCATCAAAGATAGGGATTATTTTTTCGATAATGCTCGAGCAATATTGATATTTCTAGTCGTATTAGGACATTTATTACAGCCTTATACATCTGAAGATAAATTTTTACAAGCTTTATATTTATTAATATATAGCTTTCATATGCCTACTTTTCTATTTATCTCAGGCTACTTTGCTAAGAATTTAGATAAACCTAACTATTTAGAAAAAATTGCAAAAAAATTACTTCTTCCTTATGTAATATTTTTTGCGTTTTTCTCACTTTATTACTATTTCACTGGTAAAGAAGATGCAATTCAATTAGATCCATTTAATCCAGTTTTTGCATTATGGTTTTTACTCACTCTTTTTTTCTTTCACGTTGTTTTAGTTATAGTGAGAAGGTATAATCCGTATATTGTACTATTCATATCCGTACTTGTTTCTGTATTAGCTGGTTTCTCTGGCAATATCGACAGTTATATGAGTATATCAAGAACCATTGTGTTCTTCCCTATCTTCTTTATAGGACATTTGGTTACACAATCACATACCGAAAAACTAAGAAATAAAAAATGGATTCCCATTTCTATTATCATTTTGATTACCTTCTTTATAGGATATACAATCCATCCTATTAATGGAGATTGGTTATTAGGAAGTACACCTTATACTTCTTTAGAAAGTAACGGAGAGGATGTTTATAGTCCTCTTAAACGCTTATTACTCTATGTCATTATACTTTTAACTATGTGTGCATTTCTAAATCTAATGCCACAAACTAAGCGTATTTATACCTATATAGGACAGCGCACAATGTTTGTTTATTTATTACACGGTATCGTTATAGGAGTCATTCGCGGGTTTGGTCTATATCCATTTAAGGATCAGATTTCTATCTTTACCTATCTTTATTTATTTATCAGTGCGAGTGTGATTGTATTAATATTATCTTCAAAATGGGTTTGCAAATGGACGAATCCGTTCATTAATTTAAAAAGGCCTTCTCAATTTAAAAATTAAAATTTCATAAAACCTCTCTATATAAAAATACCAAAATGTAGAGATTAAAATATGTTATGATAGTAATAATTTGAAAGAATTATTAGACTATTTAAACAATTTAAATACTACATTTTGGTATTTTTATATAGAGAGGTTTTAGCAAATGAAATTATCATTAAATTCAAGTTCAAAATTTTTAAGAGCCCCTAGTATTCGTCAATTTTCTAATAGAATTAAAGCGATTGACGATTGTGTTAATTTAACAATTGGACAACCCGATTTTCCTATGCCAGATGTGGTCAAAAATGCTTATATCAAAGCAATCAAAAACGATAAAACAAGTTATTCTCATAACAAAGGTTTATTTGAAACACGACAAGCTATTAGCCAATATTTTAAACGAAAATACGATTTCTTTTATAGTGAGGAAGAAATCATCGTTACTAATGGTGCGAGTGAAGCATTAGATACATCGTTAAGAAGCATTATTGAGCCTGGCGATGATATCCTTATTCCAGGACCGATATACGCTGGTTATATCCCATTAGTTGAAACTCTAGGTGGAAATCCAGTATATATAGATACTACACAATCAGATTTTAAAGTAACACCTGAACTGATTGAGTCGCATCTAACGCATAAAACTAAAGCGATACTTCTAAATTACCCTACCAACCCAACAGGCGTAATACTCGAACGCTCTGAGGTCAAAAATATAGTAGACACACTTGTAAACAAACACATTTTTATTATCAGTGATGAGATTTATGCTGAAAATACGTTTAAAGGACAACATACATCTTTTGCTGAATTTCCAGAAATTCGAGATCAATTATTACTGATAGGTGGTTTGAGTAAGTCCCATTCTGCAACAGGTATTCGAATCGGCTTTTTACTTGGTCCTGAATATTTAATTGAAAAATTAACCTTTATGCACGCTTACAATTGTATTTGTGCAAATGTACCAGCTCAAATTGCTTGTACTACCGCTTTAAATGAAGGGATAAATGCCCCTCTATACATGAATCGTGATTATATTGAACGTCGTAATTACCTGAAAAAAAAATTAGAATCATTAGGCTTCGAATTAACTGCTCAACCTGAAGGTGCATTTTACATCTTCCCTAGCATTAAAAAATTCACGGAAAATGATTTTGCATTTTGTGTTGATGTATTGGAGAAAGCACACTTAGCTATGGTTCCTGGTTCCTCATTCACTGATATTGGCAAAGGGTATATTCGAATTTCATATGCTTATGATATGGAAACATTAAAAAAAGGAATGCATCGATTAGAAAATTATTTACACCAACATTATCCAGATCAAATGACCACTCAAACTATATAAATAGTCTGGAAAACATTTATTCCTGAAGTGAAATTTATGAGAGTAACAATCCCACATAACAATACAATAGGTTTAAATGTATCAAGTGTGTGCGCTAATCTGAGATTTACACTTGCAAATCGAGAGCATTCACTTTAAATAGTACATTTTCATTTTTAACATTGGTGATTACTTATATCTACCAATGTTGCTAATTGTTACTTATACTTATTAATTCCAATGAAATAATAAAATCGCCTAAGACACAATTCGTATCTTAGGCGATTTTAAATAATTGCTATTCATTAACTAGATTGGAATTGTAATTATAATATGCATTTTCAAAACCAGTCTATTATTCAACTATTGCTTATGGGAATTTAGGGAATTGGTCAAAATCAGGATTACGTTTTTCTTTAAACGCATCACGTCCTTCTTTCGCTTCATCAGTAGTATAGTAAAGTAAAGTCGCATCTCCAGCCATTTGTTGTAAACCAGCTAAACCATCAGTATCAGCATTCATTGCTGCTTTTAAGAAACGTAAAGCAGTTGGTGAGTGTTGCATGATGTCTTTACACCATTTAACTGTTTCGTCTTCAACTTGTTCTAATGGAACTACAGTATTCACTAAGCCCATATCCAAAGCTTCCTGTGCATTGTATTGACGGCATAAATACCAGATTTCTCTTGCTTTTTTATGGCCAACTATACGAGCTAGGTAGCCAGAACCGTACCCAGCATCAAATGATCCTACTTTTGGTCCAGTTTGCCCAAAAATAGCATTGTCTGCTGCGATTGTTAAATCACAAACAACATTAAGTACATTCCCTCCACCAATTGCATAGCCTCTAACCATTGCAATTACTGGTTTAGGAATCACACGAATTAAACGTTGTAAATCTAATACATTTAAACGAGGGATATCATCTTCACCTACGTAACCACCGTGTCCACGTTTTTTTTGATCTCCACCTGAACAAAATGCTTTGTCCCCTTCACCAGTTAATACAATTACTGATACATTTTGGTCATCACGCGCACGTGAAAATGCATCAATCATTTCAGCAACTGTTTTAGGAGTAAATGCATTTCTTACTTCTGGACGATTAATCGTTACTTTGGCAATCCCTTCGAAAAATTCATATTTAATTTCATCATATTCTCTAAGTGTTTCCCACTGTCTAGTCATTTTGCTCCTCCTTTAAAAAACCTAATATTATTGTATCAAATTCCGTGCTATCTTCCACATGAATTGTATGTCCGACATTAGAAATTTGAACTTTATGACTATCTTGTAAGTGATTCTCTAATTGTTGTCCTATTTGAACAAACTTTTTATCTTTTTCTCCTACTAAAATTAAAGTAGGAATGCGTATCGATGATAGATGTGGCCATAAATTAGGCATATGGCCTGTACCATAATCACGAAGTGCTTTAGCCAATCTATGAGCATCTTGACTCATGCGATTATTGCGAATACTTTGGCGTATCTCAGGAGCTAGATTATACTGCGAACGAAAAAGTGGCAACTTTTCCCAATCATTCACAAAAATATCTAAACCAGCAATTTCAAGTACTTTCGCACGTGCAGCATCCACTTGGTCACGTTCCTCTTTATCCGTCTCATCTTGAATACCTGCTGAAGTACTCTCTAAGAGCAACCCTGATAGCGTTTCATTACCATGTATGGCATAATAAAGCGCTACCCGGCCACCCATAGAGTAACCTAGAAGAAACACATCATATGTTTGATATTGTATTAAAACCTCATCAAGTTGACGTGTAATGAACGGGAAATCCCACACATCATCCATACTTGAGGTATCTAAGCCATGGCCAGGTAAGTCAATTGTTAGCACGTTCGTATGTTCTATGAGGCGTTCTATATGTGAATGATAAGTAGTAGCATCACTTATGAAACCATGCAACATCACCAATAGTTGCTTACTTTGGTTCTTAGATTCATAAAAATTATAATGTAACATTAACAATCTCACTCAATTTCTGATATAAATATTGATGTTGATGTAAATTTTCGTCTCTATTGGTCATAACTTCATACATGTGAGAACCCATTTTGGATAATTCAGCATATTTAAAGTCAGTCAAATTATCAAAACGCTTAAATGTAAAATCATATAACAGTGCAGTATATTCAAAGTTTAAGCCTGTTGGTGTTCCAAATAATCGCTCAAAATATTTTGTAGCCGATCGTTTTTGAGGTAAATATGAAAAGATACCTCCTCCATCGTTATTAACTAATACAATGTTAATATGAAGTTCATTTAATTTGGCCATTAATAAACCGTTCATGTCATGATAAAAAGATAAATCACCAATAAGCAACGTCACATTCTTATGTGCCGCCATACCTAGCGCAGTTGAAACTACTCCGTCAATTCCATTGGCACCCCGATTAGCGTATACAGATGCCTCACTATCAAACAGTAAATTATCAACATCTCTAATTGGCATACTATTTCCGACAAATAATGTATCTTCTTTTGTAAGTTTTTGAATTAAACTCCCCACATAAGCCGCTTCATCTGTCGCATGCTTTAAGTAATCACTTATCTCAATGCGTGCTTGTTGTTCAAGTGATTGCCATTGTTGTAACCATTTTTTTCGTTCAACAAGTGGTTCTTCCATTAATGAACGGAAAAAATCATTTGCTGAAATCTCATAAGATATATGAGGAGGTGTTGGAAATACATCAATTTGATCATTATTCTGCACAATAATTTGATACGCATCGGTTTTCTTCAACCATTGATTTAATTTTTTAGAAATAACTGGCTTACCTACACGTATGACATAATCTACTTCTAAATTTAAACCAGCTCGATACAATAAATCATAAGTGGTTATAACATTAGGATGTTTCTCCTTACGAAGCTGACTCAGGGGATCTGCTAAGATTGGCAGATCATATATAGTTGAATACGTTAATATTTGATCAACAGCTTGGTGTTGCATATCTCCGACAATGATAAGACCATTTTTTTCTTGTAATATGTCTTTTATATCATCTACCGAAATCGATTTCTGATAATGAGGTAACGTTTTAGTTACAGATGTTAATAAATCGACACGATCTAAATCTGGTGTTAGTGGTTCTCTAAATGGTAAATTAAAATGAATCGGTCCTCGGTGTGGTCCATATAAATATTGACTTGCAATTTGCATTTGATAATTAATTGTATCAATTGTATGTTCACTTCCATCAGCAATCGGCAAATCAAATTGAAAGTTCACATAATTACTAAACATATTTACCTGATTAATTGCTTGAGGTGCACCCACACTGCGCAGTTCATGCGGTCTGTCGCTCGTTAAAACAACGAGTGGCAAACGACTAATTTGACTTTCAGCTATAGCGGGCGTGTAGTTCGCAGCAGCTGTTCCAGATGTACAAAGAATTGCTACAGGTTTTTCGCTACCTTTAATAAGACCTAAAGCAAAAAATGCAGCACTTCGCTCATCAGGGTGAATCCACGTTTTAATACTTGGATGTGCTTCGAAAGCAAGTGCTAATGGTGTTGAACGTGAACCTGGACTAATTACTACTTCTCTTACACCATAAGCATAAAGCTCTGAAGCAAATGAAAATACTTGTTCAGTTAAAGCTTCACTATGATTCATCATTATTATCTACTCCTAAGGCGTTCATCATTGGTGAGAATTTAACTGCAGTTTCAGCAACTTCACTATCAGGATCCGAATTTTTAACAATGCCGCATCCAGCGTATAAAGTCGCTTGTTGCTCTTTAATTAGCATAGAACGTATAGCAACAATGAATTCACAATCATCATAAACATCAATATAGCCCACCGGCGCGCCATATAAACCTCGAGTACCAAACTCTTTATTCTCAATAAAATCAAGCGCTTCTTCTTTAGGGTAGCCACCTAACGCAGGTGTAGGATGTAAACGATCGATTAAACCAATGTATGATTTGTCATTTAAATTAGCTTTGATTTCCGTATATAAATGATACATATGATCATTTTTTAAAATATTAGGCGTCTCATTGTACTCTACATCCTGTACAAAAGGCTCAATATCATTTAAGATGCTCTCAACAACAAAACGATGTTCTCCTAAATTTTTCTTATCTTTAAGAAATGCCTCTATATTCTTATTATCTATTTGCTCATTATGTGTACGTTTAATGGTACCTGCTACTGCTTTTGTAGATAAAACACCATCTTCAACTTTGATTAATTGCTCAGGCGTTTGAGAAAAGAATATTGACTGATTAGCTTCTAATAAAAATATATAACTGTTTTTTTCATTTTCAAGAGCCCGATTTAAAACATATGGAATATTGATTTTTTTATCAAATTTAACTAAACGACGACGCGCGAGAACGATTTTTTTATTGTCGTCAATCGTATCAATCGCTTCTTTTACAAGCTCACGCCAATCATCCTTATAAATATCTTCCATACGCGTCACATCTCCAAGTGTTTCCACTGGATTATCCATGGTTGTTTGTTCAAAATGTGCCACTAAAGTTTTAAATGCTTGTAAATCGAAATCTTGTCGCTCTGTTGTATAAGTTAGATAAGTACGCGTACCTTCATTAGAAATTAATACTTTAGGTAAAACAAAATGGTTTAAACCATATTCTCTCCATTCATCATCTGATTTGTGACTCGAAAATTGAAAACCGCCACACAATCTAAGATGATGATATCTATTATGTGGATGAATGAGTTCAATATTATTTTTTAATTTTTCCCAGTCCCTAAAAATGGATTGCTTATTCTCAAAGTCGTTTTTAAACCTATGAATAGCATGATATCCAAAATACGAAGAATAATTATCATTTAAGCGCATGTAAAAACGGTCCCCAGCATCTTTTTCAGTTAAATGAAACAACACACTAGGTTTCATAGTTTTATTTAATTCAACTTCAACTGAAACCCAATCTTTTGTACTTTCATATAACTTATCGAGGATTGCCTGTTCGTCTACATTCACATCCATTTTTTTCACTTCTTTCTCCTCCGAATTTTACTCATTATTACATTGTATCATTTTTAATCTTTTATGTTGTTATTAATGCTTAAACAAAACATGCAATTTTTCACGTTGATTGACCTTTACTGGTGTTTCATTTAAAATGTTGATGATAAAACTATATAAATAAGAGGTTGTGCATATCATGTCAGATCAATATCAACAATATTCCACTGTTAAGAAGTACTGGCAATTGATGAGACCTCATACTTTAACAGCCGCTGTTGTCCCTGTACTCGTTGGTACTGCAGCAGCTAAAATATATTTACTCGGTAGCGAAGACCATCTAAAATTTAGTCTTTTCTTAGCTATGTTAGTTGCATGTTTGTTAATTCAAGCTGCAACAAACATGTTTAATGAATACTATGACTTTAAAAAAGGTCTTGATGATCATACCTCTGTGGGTATTGGTGGTGCTATTGTACGTAATGGTATGAGTCCAAAACAAGTAATGAATTTAGCAATTGCTTTTTACATCATTGCAGCACTTTTAGGTATCTTTTTAGCAATACAAAGCTCATTCTGGATTATTCCAGTAGGCATTGTTTGTATGGCAATTGGCTATCTATATACCGGTGGCCCTATTCCAATTTCATGGACACCTTTTGGTGAACTATTTTCAGGATTATTTATGGGTATGATTATCATACTACTTTCATTTTTCATACAAACCGGTAATGTTCAAGGATATGCCGTTTGGTTAAGTATTCCAATAGTCATCACAATTGGTTTAATCAATATGGGCAACAATATTCGTGACCGTATTAAAGACAAGGCTAGCGGTAGAAAAACTTTGCCTATACTTTTAGGTAAACGTGCTTCTGTTATTTTTATGGCAATAATGTATGCCGTCGCATATATCATTGTCATCATTACAGCCTTTTTTAAACCTGCGGGATCATTATTTTACTTGTTAGTCTTATTATCATTCCCAATGCCTATTAAAGCGGTGAGACGTTTTAATAAAAATGATACGCCTGAAACAATGATGCCTGCGATGGCTGCGACAGGTAAAACGAATACATTCTTTGGTTTATTGTATGCATTAGGAATCTATATTAGTGCACTTTTAGGTGCAATCTAAACTTTCACACGAATGAGTCTGGGACATTAATCAATGCCCCAGGCTTTTTTATTGCAAACATAGATAACAATTTAATTTAAAAACATACTTAATATCAAGTTATTTCAACATTTGTCTAAACCCAAAATTTCAAACAGAAATTCTACAGACAAGACAAGTTGGGGTTCGGGGCCCCAACATAGAGAATTTCAAACAGAAATTCTACAGACAAGGCAAGTTGGGGTTCGGAGTATGTTTAGACAATGCGCTTATAACTTATAACCCACTGAAACCATTTATAAAAATTCAATCTGTAAACAAAATTGATGGGTATTCATTTATATACACCACACCTTTCATTATGATGTGATGTTACTTATTATTCAATGTCATGTGAAAATATTGATGGCCATATAAATGAATTGTCTCATCCTCTTTAAACCCTAATTTGTGATATAGATGGCGTGCTTTATTATTATCATAATCACAATTCAATCCCCATTTTTCATGTGCATGAGTGGAAATGACATACTTTAAAAGTTGTGTTGCAATACCTTGTCCTCGATATTTTGGAGACGTTACTACTGTTTCTATATATATTTCATCATCATATGATTCTTTTTCAGGTAATGGTGTACCTAACTGAAGAATATCTTCTTCAAGTGGTAACTTAAGCCATTGTTGTTCATAATCCATTTCCTCTTTCCCAGGATATGCAATTACACATCCAGCAACAACCCCGTCTTTCTCATATACCCAAATATGCTCATAAAACGACCGATATCTTACATTCACAATACTTAATTCTATCGCTTCAATAATACGATCTTTAGTTATTTCCTTGGTAATATCTAATTCCATATCTCTCCAAATAAGATAACATAACTCTGCAATCTGTCGATTATCACTCGTTTTCGCTTTTCTAATCACATTTGACTCCCCTTTTAGATATTGATAACTAAAGTTTATACTCAATTTCTAAATAAAAATAAATACGACATGATGTTGACATCTTAAAATTAAACAATCACTATAAATTTAAACCTTCACTTTATATCATAACATCTTCTTTAATACTTTTACTTTGATAAACTAAATAATTATCTGTAAAAATAAAGATAAGACTAAAAACTAAATTAACCATATGGAGGCAGACATAATGAAAGTTAACAAAACAATTTATATTATAGTAGCATTGATTTTAGGTGGTCTGGGCGTGCATAAATTTTATGCCGACCAAGTTGGACAAGGTATTCTACATCTCGTCTTTTTCTGGACTGGCATTCCAAGTGTTGTCGCAATCATTCACGCTATCATTGTTATTTTTACTAAAAAAGCAGATGAATACGGCTACATAACTTTTGATAAAAAATAAGATCTAAAAATATTTCTTCATATTTTCCAAAAAACAAATTTTACTTTTAGCTCCTACAAAAACTGGGTATAAGATATCAAACAAAATATAAGGGGAGTTAACATGCAGAATATTGTTAAAAGAGTGATTAGAATTTTAGTTTCCGGTTATATTGTCAAAATGATACGAAACCTTATTTCCAAAAATTCTAACGATAGAAATAAAAACAATCACAAATAGAAATATTAAAAAACGGAATTGATTAGCAATTCCGTTTTTTAATAATGTTCGTTGCCACAAACATTCTTTTTTTCTTGTGATATACATGCGAATTACTCAACTTATCGAACTACATCTTTGGTACGTTTCTCTTATTTTCTTCATTCTTAATTTACTAAAATATTAAATATTGATTTAAACTTTTATTATTAACTTTAGTATTCAATATTAGTTTAGGATTATCAAAATTACTTTTTTGGGTCTAAACGACCGTCTATTTCCAAAAGAGATTTATAGTTATATAATTTTGTGATTTTCTCAGTGTTTTCGACAGTACTAGATAGTTTTTAAAAAACTTACTCTCCCCATTTTTTCTAGTTTATTTATTAAAACAGATTTTCTTTTACTCATAATACTTTCATCAAGATTTAAATCTTGATGAAAATATTGCAGTGTGGAGAAACTTTCAGTATTATCGTTAATACTTTTACGTGGTGATGATAATAAACATAGACATTTGCTTGTAGAATTTGAGGAGTTCGACAGAGCAAATGAAGAAAAACACGCAAAAGTTGAATATCATAGTTTTAAAAATAAAACAGATACATTATAACACGTAAAGCACTGCCCTATTTTGAACAGTGCTTTACGTGTTATGTACATCCATCAGTTTGCCTTAGCTCTAACTTAAAATTCCAATAATATTTTTTAATATAATTAATCCTACAATAATAACAATAACGCTTGAAACTTTATTTAAAATAACGATATACTTACCACTTTTATCAATTTTTCCTGTAATTCTTCCTAAAATAGCTAAAAAGACAAACCAAATCCAAGATACAGAAATTGTAGCCAATGAAAAAACGACTTTGTCATAACCATCATAAACTGAAGCACTCGTTCCAATGACACCAACAGTATCCATTATTGCATGAGGATTTAATAAAGAAACAGATAAAGCAAATAAAATCTGCTTTTTAGCTGGCATAGGTTCTATTTCTTCGATATTTGAAGGCTTTTCTGTCCATAAAGACCATGCCATATACATCAAAAACAAAAACCCGATGATGTAAATAAAAAGTTGTAAAGTTGGCATAGATATAAGTATTAAAGATACTCCTAAAATAGCTATTACAATTAAAAAAGTATCACACAGTCCGGCTGTTATAATTACAGGTAATGCTTTACTAATTTTTTTTTGGTTAGCTCCTTGATTAAATACAAATACATTTTGAGCCCCTAAAGGTAAAATTAAACCTAAAGCTAATAATAGTCCATGTATCAAAGGTTGCAACATATTCTAACTCTCTTTCCTTTCATAGTTCGGTGTACAAATATCTTTAACTACACTATAAAAGCCAGGCAATGTAGTTTTAAAAAAGCCAGTACAATGATGAGCATTTCGATATGCTGTATCTTTCATCAAAATTTCATGTGCCTTTTTAAATTATAGTGAGGTATAGCCGGGAATAAATGATGAACTAAATGATAATTATCATGATGTGGGTGAAAAATAAAAATAGTCCATGGCATACCAAAAGTATTCCTACTAGCAGTTAACTCACTTTTATTATTTAAACCTGAATGTTCTGCCATTTCTGCCCAATATCTTATAATCTGAAACGTTGTTAAAATTGGAATTAGCCAATACAATATAAGATACAGCCAAAAATTAAAAATAACTGATGAAGTAATAATAGCAATCCAGAAAATATTTTTAACCCAAATTTCAGATTTTGGAACCTCTTTAGTATATAGGTTAGCTGATACAGTACCGACTATGTATTTAGGTACATGAAATAACAAGAGAACTTTTACTATGTGATTCTTTACAAACATTTTTGTACTCTTCTGTGGCTTATCTAAACCAACCAATCTATATCTTTTAGTGTCAGGATCATTCTCTTCATCCCATAAATTTCTATGATGTTGAAAATGTGAATTACAATATGCTGTATAACTAGTAAATACTGAAAATGCAACGAATAAACAAGCTATCCATTTATTCCAAAACTTATTTGTAAATAAAGATCGATGACAAGCTTCATGCATTAAATTATCAAATGCTCTCATTCTACTACCAATTAATATAATAGCTACAAGATAGATCAAAATGTTATTAAAAGTTACAGAAATTAAAATACTACTAAAAATAACAAACCAATCAAATAATAACGCAATCACGTTATTATAATTGTTCTTTTTTATTAAAGGTTTTAACTCTTTCCTTATCTCTTTTGAAAACACTGCTTTTTATTTATCGTAATATTAACAAAATTCAGAATTTTAATCAACTATATGTGCATGTTATAAATGCATACCTCTATCCGTTTTTGATTCTTTTGTTCTTGTATTTGTTCTAGCTCTGAATAGAATTCTGGGTTCATTTGTTTATCTAAGTGTCCTGCTAACCCATTTAGTTTTGGTTCATCTTCTGTTAACTTATTAACTCTTTCCTCAAATGTGTTTCTTCATAAAACTCTTTCTAGCTCTTTTAGTAAGATTTTTAAAAGCTTTAACACTATTTCTACATTCTCTTTAAATGGCTTTGCCATTTCGTAAAGTCGGTTGAAATTATCGTCTATATTTTCAATACACTCAACTGCTTTATTTAATAAATCATCTTTCTCTCGTATTTCCTTCTCTTTATCTTCTAAGGCGCTTACAGATTTTATACATTCGTAATCCTCCATAATTCTTTGTGCTATTTTTATTACTCTTGAAACTGATTAAATTCATCTTTGTTTATAACAACATTCGCAGTCTCTTGTAATTCTTTATCAAACAAACCGCCTACTTTTTCTGTTTCAACCTCATATGGATCGTTCAAAGACTTTCTAAGCGTTTCTAGTGATTTTAAGTAGTCTTATTGTATCAATTCTTCGTTATTTTGTTTTATACGGGCTAAATTTTATCCCTCACGTTCATATTCTTTCTTATGATATTCTGTTTTTTGTTTATAACTATTAACTTGATTGTGTTGTCTATTTGTTAATTCTATTGAAGTTCCTCTTTCTAATTCATAACCACGTTCATTTACATACTCATTAAATTTATCTTGAAAGCTTGCTAATGCTTTTTTATTACCTACAACATCTTTAGCACTTAATCGTCCATCTTCTGTAATTGGTACAATTTCAAAGTGCACGTGAGGCGTTTGTCCATATGAAGCTTTGCGTATAACAAATTATCTTTCCCGTATTCTTGTTCTAAAAATTCTTTAACCTGTTCAAAAAATTTTTTTATTTGCTAGTGTCTGATTACTAAAAAATTTATTATCTGATGTAATCATACCGTCTATATGTTTTACTGCGTCTTTTCTAATTTTTCTTTTGCCTGTATAGTTCCGCTCAATTTTTTCATCAATCAAATCATTAAAATTTTGTTTTTAGTCATTTATCAAATCATAATTTAGATGTTTTTTTGAATGGTCTATATCTTCATTTTCATAATTAAATTTTTCTACTTTGATAATCGAATAAGACATATTAAAATCGCTCCTATACATAAAGGTTTTGCGTGTATTTTATAATTAAAAGTCTAACAGACAAGACTTATTTTCAATAAGTCATTAATACATGTGCTCTGCCGAGAGCAAAAAATATCGCTTATAATGGATTTAAACCATTATAAGCGTCATTACAGAAAAGACTAGGTCATGCAAATATTGAAATTACTTGGCGTGTTTATAGTCATTTATTAGAAGTATTAAAAGGTGAAGAAGTTGCAATGCCCGATAGTATAATATATTTTTAAGTGCTCAACGAACCAGACAACTTGTCTTTAATTTAATCAATATTGACTACGCATTAATCAAAATATTTAAAATAGACTTTTACAGATTTTCAACAAAATAAAAAAGAACGCTGATATATCAACGTTCTAGCGTAATTTAGTTAATCAGAATTAAACTGATTTTTATTAATGAACGGAAACGTAATTTAATATTGCGGGGGCGTTTTTATCAATTTAACAATATAGAGGAACGTTTAGTTTAACTTACAAGGTTTAACGATAGATAACAAGATATAACAAAACCCCGTCAAATCAACGTTTTGTTTTACGGGATTTAACGAGGTATAAACAAATAACGGAAACGGAGGGATTCGAACCCTCGCGCCGCTCTCGCGACCTACACCCTTAGCAGGGGCGCCTCTTCAGCCAACTTGAGTACGTTTCCACATGGCTCCGCAGGTAGGATTCGAACCTACGACCGATCGGTTAACAGCCGATAGCTCTACCACTGAGCTACTGCGGATAAATAATAAGTAAACTATCTCTATCAAGCACAAGTATTATTATATCAATCTTGTTGAATTTTTCAAGAGTTATATTAAAAAAATATACGGAACATTTACACTTATTTAATATTAACGTCCCGCATATTTTAAATTGAAACACTGTCATCAATTTTTAAAATCAATAGTTTGGGAAAAAAGCTAATTTTCTTCAAAAAGAGAGTAGCGTGAAAGCGCCTCGAAAATATTTAAGGAGGACTGATTATAGTCAATAGGTTGTTCAGGATTGTTAGATTTCATTCGTGATTGCTTATCTACCATGTAATAATAGATGATTGCATTCGTATATTGATGCCACAAACTATGAAATGATACATTGAGTGTTAAAGAATCACCATTCGCAAAAATTATTTTACTCTTACGATTTTTAAGTTCTTTAACATTTTCAATATAATGCATATTAATCCATATATTTTCTTCTTGACGGTCCGAGTGAGTTGGAAAAAAGTAAGTAGGAAAAAGAGGTGTAAGTAAAATAGGTGGTTTACTAGAAATTCCAGTAATACGATTCGTTTCTGCTTTTTTACTAATATAATTATTGCCATAAAACTTACATGATCTTTCGATAATTCTCTGTACTTTAAATGGACTTTCTTTGCGGGTTTGATCAAATCTGATAATCTCAGTACCATTTGTCTGCTGATATTCATCATATTTAGGTCGTATTACCATATCACCTTTTCGTATAACATAAATCGTTTCGGGTAAATGTGTCATTAAAAAACCTCACTTTATTCAATTACTTAGATGGTTATTAAAACTAAAAAATAATAACCTAATAATATTTTATCCGAGCTCAAAATAAAGTCAAGTTCTACTTTTATTTTCTTTTTACACATATTTCTTTTAAAATGTCAGAATATTCATTGATTTCAAAATTTAAAATCAGTATAATACTTATATATTAAATAATTGAAAGGTCGTGGTCTTTATGAATCACAATACTGAGGTCAAGTACACTACATTAGAAGATTTTGTAATGACAGTGAACGATTTAGGCGTTGAACTCGTCATTGAAGAAGCACTCAGAAATGCAAGAAAAGCTAAACTTAAACTGTTAATTGATGAAGCGCTCATCAATAAAAACGAGAACGATTTTATTCAATATACTAACGAATTTAAACAATTGGAGGCATTTTTAAGTGAATAAATTAGACTCGAGTCACTCTTCATAAAAGGTCTATTCCCTACTTTAAAACAAGTTGAGAATAGACCTTTTTATCATACTTAGGACATCAATCTTATAATTTCATACTTATCTATATCCCCAAAGTAGTGATAGAAATCATAATTTTGAAGTGCCTCTTCTATATGTTCAAAATCATGTAAACAACCTACTAACGCATGTTCAAGTTCGGTTACATCACCTTCGCCGAAGAAATCTCCAAATAGTTTTGCCCGTTCAATTCTTCCTTTTTTTACATCTAATTTTATTTGAATAAAACCTTTCTCAAATTTCTCTTCACGCTCAATATTATATTTTGGGTTGCTGCCATAATTCCATTCCCACGTACGATACTTTTCATTACTTAATTGCTTAATATTCTTCCAATCTTCTTCTGTTAGTACATATTCTTCAACTTCATTTTCACCAAAAATAGTTTTAAGAATAATTTGTTTGAATTCTTCTATATCTATTGGCTGTTCTAGAAATTCTTCAATATTGGCAACTCTTTTTCTAACAGATTTAACGCCTTTAGATTTAATTTTAGCTGGATTCACTTTTAATGCATTTTGAACTTCATTTAAATCACAATTTAGCATTAATGTACCGTGACTAAACATTCTATTTTTTACTTTAACCATAGCATTTCCAGATATTTTAGCTTGCCCTACTTGTATATCATTCCGTCCAGTCATTTCAGCATTAACTCCCATTGATTGTAAGGCCTGTACAATGGGCATCGTAAACTTTTTAAAATTATGAAAGCTATGACCATCATCATCTGTGATAAAGCTAAAATTTAAATTTCCAGTATCATGATAGACAGCCCCACCTCCAGAAATACGTCTTACTACATCAATTTGATGTTTATCAATATACGATTGGTTAACTTCTTCAATTGTATTCTGATTCTTTCCAACAATAATTGAAGGTCTGTTAATATAAAATAAAAAATAACTTTCTTCAGAAGGTAAATTTTTAAGAACATACTCTTCCATTGCTAAATTGAGGGAAGGATCATTAATATTATTGTTGCTAATAAATTTCATAACATTCTCTCCTTAAATAAGTCTCTCTATATGCCCTTACCCTAGTTATGAATGATTTATAAGAAAAATTCCACTCTTTTACTCATTTATGAATGATATTTTATAATTTTCTTTTAGTTCACTTCTTTTTCATAGAAATTAGTTTATTTGTCAAGTAAATTTTAGTACAATATAATCTAGCTATGATTTAAGGGAGGACTCGTAATGACTGTTGCAGAAGTAGGTAATATAGTAGAATTTTATGACGGTTTAAGAGGCCGTGTCGAGAAGATTAATGATAACTCTGTTATTGTAGATTTAACTATTATGGATAATTTTAATGAATTAGATTTACCGGAAAAGACAGTTATCAATCATAAGCGATACAAAATCGTTGATCAAGAAGGTTAATTAAAATGAAAAATGTTTCTAAAGCTTTGATTTGGTTTGTTATAAGCTTCATCATCTTTCACGCAATATTATTTGTGATGTGGGGAGAACATCAGGAATACTGGTATTTATATACTGGCATTATGTTAATAGCTGGAATAAGTTATGTTTTTTACCAAAGAGACATTGCATCCAAACGATTATTAACTTCCATAGGCATGGGTATAATAACGAGTGTCGCACTCATTATTATACAATTGATTTTTTCACTTATTTCATCAGAATTATCATACGCATCTTTAATCAAAGAATTATCACGAACGGGTGTCTACTTTAAATGGCAAATGCTCGTTACTTTATTATTTGTGATACCTTGTCATGAACTATATATGAGAACTGTTTTACAAAAGGAATTAATAAAATATAACTTACCGAAATGGGCTAGCATTTTAATTGTTGCAATATGTTCAAGTTCATTATTTATATACTTAGATAATTGGTGGATTGTATTCTTTATTTTTGTAGCTCAATTCATTTTATCTCTTAGCTATGAATATACGAGACGTATTGCTACGACTACAATTGGTCAAATTGTGGCTATCATTTTATTATTGATATTCCACGGATAAAAAAAGCATTTCTTAGACTCATGAATTTGAGCTAAGAAATGCTTTTTTAAATTAATTAAAGAAAAAGTGACACATACACCGTTATAAATAGTACGAGGAAGATTAATAAACTTTAAAATTATGGTTTAATTTCACAGAATACGTGTCACATTTTAAATTTTTTCTAATCAATCCACCCATCGTTTCCGAATATGTGTCGTGAACGATAGCTTCTTGTAAATACATTTTGTAGTTTCTATAACAATAATCAGTCATTGTTATTCTATACGAATCTTCTTCATTTAGACCATTTAATTTCACTCTATTAAACGGTGATTGTGACATGTCTATACAATAATCAAACCCTTGCCAAACTGTAAATAACGTTTCATCTATCATTGTCATACTTAATTGTCGCTTATTAAAATCAATATGCGCATAACTGTATTCAAGTATATCTTTGATATTTTTACCTTTGACAGTGATATCTATAGGTTTATCTGGATGAGGATATGCATCGTATATATCTCTATTTCTTATAGTTCCTTTTAACCCTTCTTCACCATTCTTAGGTATATGCACACAAGAAATATCGTAATTATAGGCTAATCGAATTGCATCATGTAATAACTGAGTAAAAGGATGCGGCTTACAAATAATATCTTCAATACATTGAACTGTTAAGCCATTGTTTTTGTTTGAAACAACTGAATTTGCCCAGTGTTTAACTGCCTTACGGTCATAATATGTTTCTTTCAATAATTGTTCATCTTCATGGTAATCATTTAAGTCTATAACTTTTGAATCGATGTGCTCAATTTCATAAGAAGTTGTCCGTTTCTTAAATTTAATTGAAAGATGTACTAATTCCTCAGCATTTTGACCTGCTTGAACATATATAGTTTCATGATCTTTTCCAACAACTGTTTGATGTTGATGAGCGGTAATAATTACATCAATAACACCAAGTTCTTCCATAATTTTTTCAGCTTCATTTACATTTTTTTCATTTCTTTTATTGGTACTACTTATTTTATTTAACCCACCATGATAAATAACAATAAGGAAGTCTGGCTCTTCAACTTCATGTATGTATCTAATCCAACGTTTAGCTGAAATCAAAGTCTTCTCAATACAGACATCTTCTTCCATTTCTGCGTACTCGTTCTTCATTAATCCATCTGAGGTTAAACCTACGATAGCAATTTTCAAATCTGAATACATTTTGATTGTATAAGGCGTAGAAAAATATGGCTCTCTAGTAACAGTATACTCTATATTTGCTGATAGCCAGGGAAACCTTGAGAGTGCAACTGAACGTGTCAAAAAAGATAATCCAAATTTAAATTCATTAGGGCTAATTCCACTAGCATCATAGTGCATTGCATTCATCAACTTAATCATAGGATGACGTTTATATGGTGCTACAACGGCGTAATAGAATGCTGCAAGTGATCCCGCCAAACTTCCCCCACTATCTAGTAATATGACATTTTCATTATTTTTTCGAGCTTCATTAACATAAGTACCAGCTCGATAAATATTTGAGCCATAGTCACCATTTAAGAAGTGACTATGCATATCAGAAGTTGCAATCACATCAACTATTTTATTTTCATTTTTTTCCATAGAGCCACTCCTCTCCTTAAATTTAGTGTAACATGTACCATTCATTAAATGTTATAAAACTATTATCGCATTGATATCATTCCAAATAAAAAAACTATTAGCAAAGGTGTATGTATGCCTTTGCTAATAGTGTAATGATTATCCAATTTGTATACGTTCTTTAGGATAGCTATATTTTTCGGGTTCTTTACGTCCAGCTAACATAATGATGAATGAAATGAGGCCTACACGACCTATAAACATTAATATCATTAATACAACCTTGGTAATATCGTTGATATCGCTTGTCACACCTAAGCTTAAACCACATGTACCAAACGCAGACATTACTTCAAAGAAAATTTGTAGAAAGGACAACTTGCCTTGTTCAGTGGCAGATATAATAATCATGCTAATAAATGTAATTAATGACGCCATAGTAAATACGGCAAATGATCTTTGTACATCCATAATATGTACTTCTCTGTTGAAAATTTTAATACCTGTTTTGTCACCAGTATTATTAAAGTTAATAACAAACAAAATTAAAATAGCAAATGTTGTTGTTCTAATTCCGCCTCCTACAGAACTAGGAGATGATCCTATAAACATCAATAATCCCATTACAATATTTGTTGCGTCGCTGAAATGTGACACATCTATCGTTTGCAAACCTGCACTTCTGGTCGTTGATGATTGGAACAATGCATAAAATAGTGATTGATGCCAACTCAATCCTTTAAATGCATTGCTATGTTCTAATATTAATACAACAATAACGCCGAATAAAAATAAGAATAAGTACGTTGTTGTCGTTATTTTTGTGAATAATGAGAATCTAAAATTAGTTACTCGATTCTTAATATATGCTTTTAACTCCAACAAAACTGGAAAGCCTATAGATCCTAACACAATTAAGAACATTACTATTGTTTGTACAAAATAGTCTTTTGCATAGGGAACTAAAGATTCACCAGTAATATCAAGGCCACCGTTAGTCGTAGCAGATACTGAGACAAAGACGCCTTGCATTAATGCGTTTTTTAAATCAGGATTATCCCGATAAAAGTAAAACGCGAGTAAGAGTGCACCTATAAACTCAATAATAAAAATTGTTCTTACAATTTCTAAAATTATTTTAACCGTTCCACTCATAGTATCTCTATTATTATCTAACATAATGAGTTGTCGCTCTCTAATTCCAATATGTTTGCCTAAAACAACCCAAAGCATGGTTCCAATAGCCATAACACCTATACCACCGATGTTCAAAATAATAAGTATGATAATTTGACCAAAGGTTGAATATGTGTCGACTATAGTAATTGGTGATAATCCCGTAACACTAATACCTGATACAGCTACAAAAAGTGTATCAATTGGATTAACCTCAACCCCTTGCTTATGGACATATGGCAAATTTAATAATAAAAATGCAACGACTATGGCAAATAGATAATAGAGTATAATCCCTTGTTGAGGGCTAGATTTTTTAAGCAGCTGACTTAAAACTGACATGATTTTCACCTCAACATTTATTTCAATTTGATTTTAATATTTTTCTCCGCACCATTTCGATAAATTTTAGCAGTGATTGTTTTCTGATCATCATAATGACTGTATATGACTTGTCTATATCGTAAGTTATCTTCAATCTTCTTACCATCTAATTCTACTATTACATCACCTTTTTTTAAACCTGACTTGTCTCCTAAACCATTTTCTTTCACTTCACCGATTAATACACCATGATTCACTTTAGTTGGTAAGTTGATTGCATTACGTTCAGAATCGTCAAGATCACCAACATTTTTGATTTTGATTTCAGTATTTGGATAGTTCACTTTACCTTTATGCTCTAATTCTTTCGCAATCTTACGTACATCATTAATAGGTATCGCAAAAGCCATTCCTTCTACATTATGCATATCAATTTTTAAAGAAACTATACCTATGAGTCTACCATCTCTATCGACTACAGCACCACCTGAATTTCCCGGGTTCACAGGCGCATCAATTTGAAAAGCTTTCATCAGAGCATCATAGTTATCATTTTTATCAATGTCAACAGGTACATGACGATTGAGTCCAGACACAATACCTTGAGAAACACTTCCTTTAAAGTCTGTGCCTAGAGGATTTCCTATAACTAAAATAGGTTCAGCCAATTTAATATTATTAGAATCCCCCATAGTCATTGGTTTAATATTTTCGTCAGCAACTTTAGCTTTTACAACTGCTAAATCAGACCATTTATCTTTACCAATCACCTTACCTGTCACAGATTTATCATTACCATATGTTACTTTTTGTTTTTCTTGATTACCAACGACGTGTGCATTAGTAAAAATATAAATAGAGTCGCCCACTTTTTTGTAGACGACACCTGAACCTATCTCATTATCAGATTCATTTTTGTTATCAGACACAGTCGTGTCATTAGACAAATCATTCTCGACTGTTACAACTGACTTAACAGAGTTTTTAGCAATTTTCATCGCTGTTGTTTCATCTTTAGTTGTACCGTTAAATGCACTATCATTTGTATGATCATTTTTATTAACTGTAGTGAATATGGCATTTAATATTAAAAGTAATACTATAATACCTATAATAATTAACATTTTAGGCCAGTGTTCTTTAAAGAAAGCTATTACTAATTGTTTAAATTCATTAATTTTTTTAATATTTTCGGCTCTGCTACCTTGTTCGCCTTCTTTTTTAAGAAATTGCGCTTGGTGAGTATTATCGTTGTCTTTATCTTCTGGTTGTGAATAGCTATGTTTTGAAGAATATGGTTGTGTACCTCTTGAATCTTGCTCAGTATGATTAGAATTTACACCTAACATGGAGTCCTTTGAAGTCAATTTAGTATGTTGTTTACTTTCGTTTCCAGAAGTATTATCATGCTCTTTTATTGACTTATTTTCTGAGGATTCAATTACTTTATTATGATATTGATTTTCCTTTGATTGATTATCATTCAACCGTTTTGACTTACTTTGATGCGGTAATGTGGAGGTGTCACTTAAAACTCGAACATCATGTAAACTTTCTTCTCCAATTTTATTATCGTCGTCTTTTGATTTACTCATTTGATTATTTTGTTTATAACTTTTATCATCACGTTGTTGATGTATTTCCTCTTGAGTCAGTTTTTCTATTCTTGCTTTTCTCAAATTATCTTTAACACGTTCCTCATTAACTTTAGTTTGATGCTGTTCTCTTTTAGCTTGATTCTCCTTCTCTATTTTCTCGCGTCTAATGCGCTCTTCTCGCTCTTCGTTATGAAAGTACTCACGTCTTTTACGGCGATATTGACTGCGTGGTATGACTTGTTTTTTATCGTTATCCACTAGAAGACCACTCCTATAGTTTCTTTAACTCATTCTTTATCTGTTAAATTTAAGTTATTTTAATACTATATATCATCATTTTAAATTCGTTTATAAACTAAAGTTTAATATTTTAACTATAAAACTGCAATGTTCTAATAAAAATTAAAATAAAAAGAACCTCCACTTAATTTATTATTAAGCAAAGGTTCTAGCGTATCAATCAAATTATTTTTGGTTACCTTTTTTCTTGTTGCCAATTGCTGAAGTTAACCATCCTATTAATACTAAGCCAACTAATACTACCCAGAAGATTGTTTGCCATAAAGCACTATGTGGAAATGCTTCTGGTAAAACGCCAATATCAGGATGTGCAAGTACCATTACAACAAGTTTAATACCTACCCAACCTACAATTGCAAACGCAGCACCTTCTAGTCCTGGATATTTATTCAACAATTCTACAAACCAAGTTGCTGCAAATCTCATCAGGATGACACCTATCATTCCACCGAGGAACATAACAATAAATTGACCTAAATCCATACCACCAAAATGTATGCCAACTTTTGGTAATGTAACGGCTATGGCTAATGCGGCAAGCATCGAATCAATTGCAAACGCGATATCGGCGAATTCAACTTTAAATACTGTTCCCCAAAAAGATTTAGGGCCTACTTCTTTTTCGTTGCCTGTTTCATCGAAGTGATGTTCGTCTCCTGTTTCTTTATGATGTTTTTCATTTGACTGATGGAAAAATTGCCATAAATTTTTAATAGACATATAGATTAAGTAAACAGCACCAGCTGCTTGAATCCACCAGAAGTTTGCAATAATACTTATTAAGAATAAAGCAATAAATCTAAAAATAAATGCACCTAATAGGCCATAAAAAAGTGCTTTTTTTCGTTGTTTAGGTGGTAGGTGTTTAACCATTACCGCCATTACAATTGCATTATCAGCTGCTAATAATCCTTCTAAAAATACAAGTACTAAAAGTACCCATAAATAAGGTAAAATCAAACTCGGATCCATTGTGGACAACTCCTTTTAGTTTAAATACAAATAAAGAGACCTATGCTAATTAAATAGCAAAGGTCTCACTTAGCAATAGTTTTGCCCACTTTACCGGAAGACTTATCTTCGTAATGACGATAAAGTGTTGAATAGTTATTAGCAGTTTAAATGCATTGAATAACTATTCTCAAGTTACTCCCCTCTGACAGTTTTGTCATAGGTATTTATTTGTTATTTTCAGTATACATACTATGACACTGCATAGCAATATAAACATTTTTCATATACTACGGTGTGCCCGAAAAGTGATAAGTTTAAACATTTAATTATAATAAGCTATACAGTTTAATATCAGAGAATTTTTCTTCAAACCAACGCGTTGCAAATTCATTTTCAAATAGGAATACATAATTGTCGTATCTATCTTTTACTAAAATTGATCTAGAGGTATTCATATTATCTTTAATATCTTCTTCATTTTCAATCCAACGCGCAATTTTACGTCCGACTGGTTCCATAACCACATCTACATTATATTCATTATTCATACGGTGTTCAAAAACCTCAAATTGTAATTGACCCACAGCACCTAAGATAATTTGATTAGTGTGCAACGTTTTATAATATTGAATTGCACCTTCTTGAACAAGCTGTTCAATTCCTTTATGAAAATGCTTTTGTTTCATTACATTTTTGGCAGAAACCTTCATAAATATTTCTGGAGTAAATTGTGGTAACTCTTGGAAGCTATATTTCTGCTTACCGCCAACTAAGGTATCACCTATTTGATAGTTACCTGTATCATACAAACCAATAATATCGCCTGCTACAGCACGATTAACAGTTTCTTTATCATCAGCCATAAATGATGTGGAACGAGTTATTTTTTGTTTTTTATTTGTTCTTTGTAAGGTTACATCCATTCCTCTTTCAAACGCACCACTTACCACGCGCATAAATGCAATTCTGTCACGATGCTTCGGATCCATATTGGCTTGGATTTTAAAGATAAACCCAGAAAAATCTGTGTCGAATGGACTAACATCAACCTCTTCTTTAGTTTGTCTCGCATTAGGCATTGGTGCATGATCAACGTATGCATTTAAGAAATTTTGTACGCCGAAGTTTGCTAATGCCGACCCAAAGAAAACAGGTGTTAATTCACCGTTCAGTAACGCTTCATTATCAAATGCTTCACCCGCTTCATCGACAAGCATCATTTCTTCAATTGCTTGTTCAAATGCACTATCATTTTTTATCGCGTGTTCTTCTTTAAGTTCGTAATCTTCGTTTAAATGTAATAAATTTTCTTCATCTCTAAATGGTTCAATCGTTTTAGAGTGTCTATCAATAATACCAAAGAAATTTTGTCCCATACCAACAGGCCAATTCATTGGATAAGTGTCAATATTAAGTGTTTCTTCTATTTCATCAAGTAATTCAAATGGCTCTTTCCCTACTCTATCCAATTTATTGATGAATGTAAAAATAGGGATACCTCGCATTTTACAAACTTTAAATAATTTTAATGTTTGTGGTTCTATACCTTTAGCACAGTCAATAACCATAACCGCACTATCTACTGCCATTAATGTACGATACGTATCCTCTGAAAAATCTTCATGTCCCGGCGTATCTAAAATATTTATCTTATAATCATCATAATCAAATTGCATTACAGAGCTTGTAACTGAGATACCACGTTCTTGTTCTACCTTCATCCAATCACTTGTTGCAAATTTACCCGTCTTTTTCCCTTTAACTGTCCCAGCTTCACGAATCGCTCCACTGAAATACAACAATTTTTCAGTTAAAGTGGTTTTACCAGCATCAGGGTGTGAAATGATGGCAAATGTCTTTCTTGACTCTATTTCTTCTTTTAAATTCATTTATCATTCTCCTTTGGATTCATTTCTAATCAAATCAGTTATATTACGTGCCAATGTATCTGCTTCAACTTCAGTCAACAAATTGAATAATTGCATCACTAATTCTTCATATAGTTGATCTGTATCTAACTCTTTGGATAATTCAATGGACCAAAAAAGTTCTGGAATAGCTAACATGATTGAATCATTAGACTGATGGTGATATACGTTCATCATCATTCCATGAAACTGAAGTGATTTAATCTTCAACAGGTCCACCACCAAATTTTTGATATGCTGCTTTTAAACCAATTAAGTCATCGCGATGTGGGACTTTAACATGACCAGGCATAATTTGATAAGGCTCTCGACCTTTTGAGGCCAAAACAACTGTATCTCCTGGTTCAGCAATATCAATCGCGTGTCTAATACCTTCTGCACGGTCATCAAACTCTATATAATTCTCATGCGTTGCGCCTTTAGCTAATTCAGCTGTCAACATTTTAGGGTCATCGTTAGCAGGATTATCTGGAGTAAAAATAACATAATCTGCTCGACATGCTACTCTCCCCATCTCAGGTGTTTTCGTTAAATCTCTTTCCCCAGCCATACCTACTAAAAAGATCAGCTTTTGTTTAACAAATGGTTTTACAGCATCAATCAGTTTATTCATACCATCTGCAGTATGTGCATAATCTATAATCAAATCTATAGGAAGTGATGGGTCGAGTACTTCTAAGCGACCCTCTACAGGTTCAAGTTCAGTAACAGCATTAATAATTTCATTTAAATTTGTTCCCTTACTCCAAACCGCAATCATAGCAGCCATAATATTTGAAATGTTAAATCTACCTACATAAGGAGATCTAACTGGAAAACTTCCAAAAGGAGTACAAAATTCAAATTCTACACCTTGCAAAGATTCTTTAATGTTTTTAGCCATAAATTGCGCTTCGTGTGTAATACCATATGTAAATACTTCATAGGGGGTCACACTTGCTAAATAATCGGAAAAGTCATCATCATTATTTAATACAACATATTTTTCTTTAGACAAATCTTCACCAAGCTGGCTAAATAATAACGATTTAGCATGTCCATAAGCTTCCATAGTTCCATGAAAGTCTAAATGATCTTGAGTCAAATTTGAAAAGATAGCAACGTCAAATTCTACGCCTCTAAGTCGACCTAAGGCCAATCCATGACTAGAAACTTCCATCGTCATTGCTTCTGCATTGGCATCAACTGCTTCTTTAATCTTTTTTGTTAATGCTACTGTTTCTGGTGTTGTATTCGCACCTTTTGTTTTTGTTTCATTAACTTGAAATCCATTCGTACCTAGATATGCACTATTTTTATTCAATTTTCTATAAATTAAATGAATCATAGTTGCAATCGATGTTTTCCCGTTCGTCCCCGTAACACCATATGTCGTCAGTTGATGACTTGGAAACTCATATAATTCATGTGCCAATAGACTTGCAACACGTAAAGTGTCTGGAACAACAACTTGCGTCACATTACCTTTAAGCTTGAGTTCTCTATTGACAACAACAATACTACAACCTTGATCTACTACATTTTGACAAAACTTATGACTATCTACCGTATATCCTTTAGATGCTACAAATAGACTTCCCTCTTTAGCTGTACGTGAGTCAGTGGTAATATCATCCACCTGTATATCTAATGTACCAATTACATTTTTTACTCTAATTTTTTTGAACAACGCACTTGCATTCAAAATGTATCGCTCCTTTTTTTACAATAAGTCTATTATACACGTTTTATTATCGTTGATAAATTTATAATTATAAGTCTTATTAATTTATTTTTAATCATAATTGACGTAATATATCCGAATCACGTTCTATTAGATAGTGATAAAATCATTCATTAAAGACTGTTAAGGTAGTGTTAAAATATACTTAAAATTTTGTTGCGCTCACCTTTAAATAATTCATTCCATATTTAAATAATGCTAAGATATACATGTATTAACATAATATATAGCAAATACTAAGATTTTTTGAAGATAATACTAAAATCATGTAGAATGTGTTCAAATTTAGTTTCGTTATCTTGCAACCATACTTAATAAATAATGAACACTTTATAAAGTAATTTATGACAAAGCATTGTATTGCACGCCGTATTTATAGTATTTAAATACAATAAATGGTACACTTCTTTTACTTTTACAATGTATGAAAATACGTTACAATTATTATAAATTTTAGAAATTAACGGAGGGTGGCTATAAATGGTTACTCAAAATAAAAAGATATTGATTATTACTGGATCATTTGGTAACGGTCATATGCAAGTCACGCAAAGTATTGTCAACCAATTGAATGAGATGAATCTCAATCATTTATCAGTCATTCAACATGATTTGTTTATGGAAGCTCATCCAATTATGACTTCTATATGTAAGAAATGGTATATCAATAGCTTTAAATATTTTAGAAATACATATAAACGATTTTATTATAGTCGCCCTAATGAGCTCGATAAATGTTTTTATAAATATTATGGATTAAATAAACTCATCAACTTACTTATTAAAGAAAAGCCTGATCTCATATTATTAACATTTCCAACACCTGTGATGTCAGTGTTGACCGAACAATTTAATATAAATATCCCTATTGCGACAGTTATGACAGATTATCGCATGCATAAAAATTGGATTACACCCTATTCACAAAGATATTATGTAGCAACAAAAGATACTAAAGATGATTTCATTGAAGCTGGTGTTCCTGCTTCATATATTAAAGTGACAGGCATTCCTATTGCTGATAAATTTGAAGAATCTATTGATAAAGAAGAATGGTTATCGCAACAACATTTAGATCCTTCCAAACCTACTATATTAATGTCAGCAGGTGCATTTGGCGTTTCAAAAGGCTTTGACTATATGATTAATAATATTTTAGAAAAAAGTCCAAATTCGCAAGTGGTCATGATTTGTGGACGTAGTAAAGAACTTAAACGTTCATTAAAATCTAAGTTCAAAGATAATCCAAGTGTAAAAATATTAGGATATACAAATCACATGAATGAGTGGATGGCATCAAGCCAACTAATGATTACCAAACCTGGTGGTATCACAATTTCCGAAGGACTTAGTCGTTGTATTCCTATGATTTTTTTAAACCCTGCACCTGGTCAAGAACTTGAAAATGCATATTACTTTGAAAGTAAAGGATTTGGAAAAATAGCAGATACTCCAAATGAAGCAATTGATATTGTTTCTGACTTAACAAATAACGAAGAGACTTTAAAGGTTATGTCATCTAAAATGCTAGAATCAAAGGTAGGGTATTCTACTAGAAAGATTTGTAAAGATTTATTAGATTTAATAGGTCACTCATCTCAACCTGATGAAATCTATGGAAAGGTTCCTTTGTATGCAAGATTCTTCGTCAAGTAATTACTCAAGTAACAGAAACTTTGTTATGATGTTGGTAATTCTGTTTCTGATGGAATTTGCAAGAGGTATGTACATATTAAGTTATATAAACTTTTTACCTACAGTGACCTCTATCGCAATAGCAATCACATCATTTGCTTTTTCCATTCACTTTATCGCAGATGCTGCAACAAATTTTGTCATCGGCTTTTTACTTAAAAAGTTTGGTTCAAAATTAGTACTTACATCTGGATTCTTACTTGCTTTTATAAGCTTGTTTTTAGTGATATGGTTCCCGGCATCACCATTCATAATTATTTTCAGTGCTATTATGTTAGGAATTGCTGTGAGTCCGATTTGGGTTATTATGCTATCTAGTGTAGACGAAAGAAACCGCGGCAAACAAATGGGTTATGTATACTTTTCATGGTTGCTAGGTTTATTGGTAGGTATGGTTATCATGAACTTACTTATTAAATTCCATCCTACTCGTTTTGCATTTTTGATGGCCTTGGTTGTGCTTATTGCCTGGATTCTATACTATTTTGTTAATATCAACTTAACAAATTACAATACTAAACCTGTGAAAGCACAATTAAAACAAATTGTAGATGTTACACAACGTCATCTTATTCTATTTCCAGGTATCTTGTTACAAGGAGCAGCTATAGCAGCACTTGTACCTATTCTCCCAAAATATGCAACGCAAGTTGTAAAAGTATCAACCGTTGAATATACTATAGCAATCATTATTGGTGGCATAGGGTGTGCTTTCTCTATGTTATTTTTATCAAAAATCATCGATAATAATAGCAAAGGTTTTATGTATGGAGTTATTTTTAGTGGCTTTATACTATATACTATTCTTATATTCGGGCTATCTACAATTACAAATATATATATAGTTTGGGCCATAGGGCTGTTTATTGGGCTAATGTATGGTATCCTCTTACCGGCTTGGAATACCTTTATGGCTGGTCATATTAATCCTAACGAACAGGAAGAGACGTGGGGCGTGTTCAACAGTGTTCAAGGCTTCGGTTCAATGATAGGTCCACTAGTCGGAGGTCTAATTACTCAATTTACTAATAATTTAAATAATACTTTTTACTTTTCAGCGATGATTTTTCTTGCACTTGCAGTATTTTACGGATATTACTTTATTAAAACAAACAGAAGGGTTAAACCTTAAAATCTATAAATCGTTTATATAAAGATGAGTTGTATATATTAATGAAACGTCATTGATATGCATTTGAAATATGAATATTCAGTATAAAGCGTACATTAATCTTTTTGAATGATTAACTATACAATATAATTATGTTTCATATAAAAACGCCAAATCCCACTGAAACACAATAGGATTTGGCGTTTTTAGTTGATTTAAGCGCTCTTCTTGTATTTAACAATATGATTTTGTAAATTCAATTTCACTTTACAATTTTGAATTTCTTATCCCAATGTAAAAGTTTCAATAATAGTCCATTTGTCTTCTTCTTCACTATATTGAAGTAACGATAGTTCTTCGATTATTTCTCTATGGTCTACCCCTGCTAATTTTACTTGTCCATATATATCTTCAAACTCTTGACTTGTTAGACCTTGTGCAATTGTAAAATGAGGTACAAAAGGATGTTCAGCAGTACCGTAAAAATCTTCTGTATTAAATTGATTAAATAATTGCTCTAATGACTCTGTTTTAGCAACTTTGAAGTATATAACATTACTGATTGGAGCAAAATTAGATGCCTTTGTAGCATGTACTTCTACTGGTTTTATACTAGAAATTCGATTTTTCACTTCATCTTTAATTAAATTAAAATCATGATCATCGATTTCAAATTGAGGTTTAATCGTGATATGAGGCATTATTTGAGCATAATGATTGTCATATCGCTTACGGTAAGCATTCACCTCATCTTGAAATGACTTTGACGGAACCAATGCTAATCCTAAAATCATTTAAATTCCTCCTTTGTTTAACTTATTCTTATTATATCAAAACTTTTTGAAAACCGTTACTTTTATCATGAAAACAATTACATTTCTGAAATTAATAGATTTACCGTATTCAACAACCATTCGCTAACATACTATTTTATTTATATTACGTTATTAAACATATTTTCCATTTATTTGATTACTTAGAAATTGCAAGAGAATATCTCCTAGCAGTGGTTTCCATGATTTCCAATGATGTCCACCCTTAAATTCTTTATAGAAATATTCAATATTACCTTCTTTAATCAGTTGGTTCAATTCGCGGTTAGGTGTTAAAAAGTTAGCTCTTTTACCATTAGTTGGTAAAATAAAATCTTCTTCTTCTAAACCAATGGCATGCCATATCGTCAATTGATCTTTATTCATACATGTATCAAATTTTTGCTTAATATTTTCATTATACATTGGACTCAATAACGCAACTTGACTAAATATAGTTGGATAAGTCATTGCAGTCATCAAAGCGATACTTCCTGCTAAACTATCTCCAATAAGTATCCTTGTATTACCTACTTTATAAGTTGGAAATGTCGCATCGATATAAGGAAGAATCTCTTTTCCCATTGCTTTAATGGTTAAATTAGAACGACTTCCTGAAGGATGAAATTCTTCCCTACGTTTTTCAATATCTTCGTAATGGAATCCTACTATAATTGCACGTTGTATTGATTGCTCTTCACGTAACTGTTCATATATACGTTGTATTCTACCAAATCTAAAAAAATCTAAACCATCAAAGCAAAAAATCAACTGATATTTAAATAAATTTGTATAATCCTCAGGTAAATAAATCGATAATGTTATATCCCTATTTAAAATATCACTATGTATTATTTTTTTATTAATCTTACCTACTTTAAACTCCGACATAAACCGATGCTCCCTTGTAATGTTAATACTATTGTATCAATACTTATAATACTTTTAAATTTATAGCAAGCTCGTATACAAATTAATTTCATACTAGTTTTTTCATTTTATTAAAAATACAGTGCATTCAGTTATATTGTAAAAGTATTTACTCTTTTTAATGACTGAGTTTTGATATATACTTATTGAGTATGAAAAAGAATAAAATAGGAGGATCACAATCTATGTTCAATAAGGTTTGGTTTAGAACAGGAATATTTTTTATTATGCTGTTCATACTCATCAAACTATTTATGGAAGTACATGAAGTATTTGCTCCAATAGCTACTATCATTGGTTCAGTCTTCCTTCCATTTTTAATTAGTGGATTTCTCTTTTACATATGTTTACCTTTTCAAAACATATTAGAAAAGTGGGGCTTTCCACGTTGGGCTAGTATAACAACAATATTCATAGGATTAATAGCTATCATCGCTATTGTGGTATCATTTATAGCACCTATCATTATTTCTAATATTAATAACTTAATTAAACAAACACCATCATTACAAAGAGAAGCCGAACAATTAATTAATTTCTCGTTAAGACAAATGGATAAATTACCAGATGATGTCACACATCGTATTAATAAAGCAGTTAAATCCATGGGAGATGGCGCAACGTCTATTTTATCTAATTCAGTGTCATATATTACGTCTTTCATCTCAACTGTATTTTTATTAATAATGGTGCCTTTCTTCCTGATATATATGCTAAAAGATCATGAAAAATTTATCCCAGCAATCGGTAAATTTTTCAAAGGAGAACGTAAAGTTTTTGTTGTAGATTTATTAAAAGACTTAAACTTCACTTTAAAATCATATATTCAAGGTCAAGTGACAGTTAGTATCATCTTAGGTATTATTTTATATATAGGTTATACGATTATAGGATTACCATATACGCCTTTATTAGTATTATTCGCCGGCGTAGCTAACTTAATACCATTTTTAGGTCCATGGTTATCTTTTGCACCGGCAGCGATACTAGGTATCATTGATGGTCCTTCAACTTTTATTTGGGTATGTGTCGTAACATTAATCGCACAACAACTTGAAGGTAACGTGATTACTCCTAATGTAATGGGTAAATCATTAAGCATTCACCCATTAACTATTATTGTAGTTATACTTGCAGCTGGAGATTTAGGTGGATTCACACTCATTCTTGTTGCAGTTCCATTATACGCTGTAATCAAAACATTAGTGAGCAACATTTTTAAATATCGTCAACGTATTGTCGATAAAGCAAATAGTAATGTTAAAGATTAATAATAGCTATAATCATAAGATTGAAAATTATACCACCAATTCAAGCCAAGGACATAATTAGATGTCTTTGGTTTTTTTATACACGTAAGCAATGAAACATATCATCTTATAGAGCTCCGTCATTTCTACTGTTTATATGGAATTATGCATTTAATAAAATTTTTAACCCCCGATACATTTCTAACAACAAAATAAATAGTGCATCTAAAATTAATAATTATACATTAAATATATTATAAATATCAAAGTAGAATTGCGATTGTCAATTTATTTTTTGAATAATTAAATGTCAAAACGCATTCTTATACACAAAAACAGGGATGATTTTTAATTTCAAATCATCCCTGTGCACCAATTGTGAGATTATGCTATCTGACTTTTTAATTTATCAATAATTATTTAATGGCGTGGAATCCACCATCCACGTGGATGTTCTCTCCAGTTACGCCACTTGAAAGATCACTTAACAAATATGCAGCTGTCTTACCTACTTCTTCTTGGTCAACGTTGCGTTTTAACGGTGCTCTTGCTTCAATTTCTTTAAGAATTGTATTAAATCCACCTACACCTTTAGCGCTTAAAGTACGAATTGGCCCTGCAGAAATTGCGTTGACACGAATATTATCTTCACCTAAGTCTAAAGCTAAATATTTAACATTCGCCTCTAAACTTGCTTTAGCTACACCCATAACATTATAGTTTTGAACTGCTGCCTCACCACCAATATAAGTCGTCGCAACAATACTTCCACCTTCAGGCATAAGTTTTTTGGCTTCATGTGCTACGAGTGTAAGTGAATATGAACTAATTTCTTGTGCAAGTAAGAAACCTTCGCGAGATGTTTCTGAAAATCGACCTCGTAAATCTTCCATGTTGGCAAATGCGATTGAATGATAAACACCATCAATCTGGCCTACATCTTTTCCGATTTGAGCAAAACCATTAATGATATCCTCATCATTTTGGACATCAATTTCATAGAGATAATGTTCAGATTGATTTAATTGTTCTAATAATTTTTCTAATTCTTTACGACTACGCTCTTTACGATATGTAAATACTAGTTTAGCACCTAATCGATCTAATACTTTAGCGACGCCAAATGCGATACTACGTTTATTCGCAATACCCATAATGACGTAGGTTTTATTTTCTAGATTTAACATGATAGAGTCTCCTTAATTTAAATTGATTATTACTACAGGCTGGTTAACTTTATGTTTACTAACCCTTTATACCCTTAATAGTTTAACATTTTTAGTACCTGATAATAAAGCAAAATAAAATGACCACAATAATCATATTCATTGTATATTTTTAACGATTTACGAACAAAATTTATTTTATTATAGGTAACTTATGATAATTATGACTTATGTTAAATCAATCCGTAACTATCTTTTTGTTGAACAGTACCACGTTGAACATCTTCATCCAAATTATCCATCATCTCTTTAAATAATTCTTGAAATCTTGATTCATCTTGATCAGAATAGCCTTCAAATATAACGTTATCAATATTCTCTTCATTGAAATAATAAATTTGATCTTCTACAACACCAACTGGGTATTTACATGCTGAATAATCGAACAAATACTTTTGACCCTCAATTTCTACAATTGGTCCACGATTAATAATCATTAATTTTTGAGAACCTTCTTTTAAATATATAATGCTTCCTATTGTTTCCATTTTATTTCACCTTCTTTGTCTGAGAACATTTTAAATTGATTTAAGGTTTACTTTTAACCTTACCAATTTTACCTGAAATTTCTGTTTGAGCGTATAATAACACATTTTGAAATAAGATTGTTGCTAATAATAATGATATAGCTATCAAATAAATAAAATTAGATTCTTTTTGAAATATAAACCCACAAATCATAGCAACAAATAAAAAAGTAACAATAAAGTTTAAAAGTATGTTTTTCACAACTTCGTTAATGTTTGGTAACACATGTGCTCTAAATGTATCATTTTTTAAATATAATTGTAATTTGAACTTCTTATTTTTATTAACAACGCCTTTAATGAGCAATATAGGCACAATCGCAATTAAAATTAATATAATGTTTAATGTATATGTTGTTGAAAAATCCAAATAATTACCTAAAGGTTTTACTAAATAACCTATAAGAACAGATGCACCAATGCTCAAACTAGTAAGCGCATTTTTGGTCTTATTTTTTTTCATACTTTCAGTCTTAATTTTACTAATTTCATTTTTATCAATCTCAATCAATACTTGTTTCGTCAAATAATTCAACAATGGGAATATATATGTTAATTTATTTCGATTTAAATCAATAATAAAGTATCTATTTTCATAATGTATCAGTTTAAATTTACTATTTTTTTCGATAGTTTCTATTGTTATTTTATCGATGATGAATCACATTCTTTCTAATTTAAAATATTTTTAAAAAGCTTTCATTGGATTCAAAGAATTAGTAACTGCAGTAATTGATTGACCTACTTTTTTCTAACATATTTTTATTATTGTCACTTTATCTCTTCTATCATTATGTAAGAATATTTTGAATTGATTTAAGTTCGATATATTTATTTACTCTGATTGACTTAGCTTACTTATAATTACCTCTTCGTTGTCAAATGCAATTATATTCATTATAGAAAAAAAGAAGAAAAAAGTTAGACTGCATAGACACATTAATATATTGATTTTTTCTAAAAATATCAATGGAAACATAAATATAGACAACACTAAAAACAATAAGTATACTCCGATAGCAACAATCATGTACTTGAAAGTTGGTCTCATTTTACAATTCATTCTAGGATTATTTTCTTTTAGTTTTAAATCCCATTTTTTTCTTAAATAAATTCTAATTGAGATTACAGAAAACACAAGGATTATAAAAATAATTATATTGATATATATATTAGAAGGTACATCTAGTAAATCCATAAAAGGTCTCATTAGTAAAGCTATTAAAACCCCTGCACCACCAGATATCCATCTTATATTTTGGGATCGTTCTTTATTAGTTTTGTTGTCATATTCAATTTCATTTAATTTATCATTTGTAATTTCTATTAAATCTTTTTTTAATATCCAGTTCAACATAGGAAACAAATAGAAGAAATAATTCGCTTCCAAATCTATAAGGTATTTCTTTTGGTTTAATTCAATCAATTTATATCTTGGATTTTTATGTATTTGATACATGTTCACGCTGAATTTGTTGTTATCCTTTAAATGATTCATATACAATGTCATCCCTCATTTTTACTTTTTTACATTTAAAATTTCTCCATTTCAACTTCTTATCTCGAACAATCTACCAACCTTTCATAGGATTCAAACTTTTACTCACATTATTAATAGATTGTCCCACGTGTTCCTTAAAATGATGAGATGTACCTTTCACTGTATCAGAAACTTGATTTATCGTTTTTTTAGTCTTTTTAATGGTTTGGTTTGTTTTAACCTGATAATCTTTTATGGTTGATTCTGTATTACCTTTAATCTCATTAACTTTAGACATATTAGCATTCATTCCGTTCATAACTGATGGGACTATATCGTCTTTCATTATTTTTTACCAAGATTTTTCACTTTATTGTATCCTTCACTGATTAAAATATTCCCAATTTCTAGTTTTCCCTTTTCAATAGAGTAAATATGTTTCACTCTATCAAATGCTGGGTCTAATACATTTTCACCCCCCCAGTCTGTTCCATTCTTTAATCCAAATATATTATTTTTGTACAAATAATCAGTACCATATGAAGCCCATACTCCTGAGTTCAATCCTAGAGCTTCTATTGTTAAACCAACTATTGCAGTAGCAACTGTACCTAGTGTTAATCCATTATGCGTCACAACTTCTCCGGCTGTTTTATGACCCTGTGTAATGTATGAATAAACCCCTGTACCAAAACCAATGCCTCCCATTACATTACTACCATACTTACCAGTTCTTGCAATACCGACACCTTAGTCTTTAAGCATTTTACCATTAATCGTTAGTCCAGGATTATTTTCTAGATATTTACCATATTCCTCTAAGAGTGTAGTTGTACCATCAACTGTTAAATCTTTTGAAATATCATTTGTATTTTCATCCATATACTTTTTGATATTTTCTATTGTTCTAAACTACTAATCATTTGGTTATTCCCAAATAATAAAATACTAATTTTTAGCGAATTGGTGTTTAAGTTACGTATTCATCGTTTCTAACTGAATAAGATGCTTTTTTAATTTACCAATTTCGTCTATTAATTCAGATACTTTTGAGTTATTGCTATCGACTTCTGATTGATGTTTACCCACAAAGTTATTACAAGCTTGTTCAGTCAATTTATCAACATTTTGTATGCTTTTACTAACTTTTTCAATAACTTCAGCTACGATTTATTCATTTTGATTAAATCATAATTAACATTAGAACATTTTATCTAGTAATTAAAATATTGATACGTACAATCAAAACTACCAGTGTGAACGGGTGGTTTGTTCTGCGGCTAA